>JBEINS010000025.1:0-9201 GCA_040377985.1 Candidatus Planktophila sp.
AGGCAGAATAGGGTTATGGCTACAAACAACTACATTTAAATCGGGCTTTAACAAGCTCCATACGTAATCAAGTGGCGCTTCTTTATCTTTTTCGTAACGATATTCAGATAAATCTTCTGAATAAATCGGGTTCATCTTCAAAGCTTTGGCCATTGGTTCAATAGTTTCTATACAACGCTGCGCATCGGAAGTATGAATTTCGGTGATTCCGTAATATTGGTAAATAGAGAGCATTCTTTTTGCATGACGTTGACCCTTATTATCTAGTGGGCGGTCGCCATCATCACCTTCCCACTCTTCTCGCCTCAGCGCTTTAGCATGTCGAAGCAAAACAATCGGAGTGGTATTAATGCCAAAACTTTCAAAAAACTTAATTATTTCGCGATCATCATCGACGCTTACCTTTTTCTTGGCATCAGCAACAGAAAGCCAGATAACTTGGTCAACTTCATGAGTATCTCTTGGGCCACTTGATTTACCGGTTGCTCGAGCAGACCAATACCGAACCTCTTTAGGAGTTCCTTCAGCTAAATATTTAGCAATACCAATCTCAGGACCTAATACCGGTTCAAAACCAGTTTCTTCCATGGCTTCACGAGCAGCACAAGCTAGGTGGGTTTCACCAGGCTCTACTTTCCCTTTAGGCAGAGACCAATCGTCATATTTTGGGCGATGAACTAAAGCGATTTCAGTAGTCTTTTTAGTTACTCGCCAAAGAACGACTCCGGCACCTTGAATCACTTCAGTTTCGCTCACAATTATCCGTTCAGGTACTTCTGCATTAGGAGCTCCTGAATATCTTGGGCGCTCTTATGACGCTTCCATTCTGTGCCTGACTGATGCCAACTGCTGGTATCTGGCGATAGTGAAATTTCAAAAATCTCACGCAAAATCTCTTTGTGTTGGACTTTTTCAATTCGGAGCAAACTTTCGACTCGACGATCTAGATTTCGATGCATCAAGTCAGAACTACCGATCCAGTATTCATCATCGTTGTTATTAACAAAGTGATAAATGCGAGAATGCTCGAGGAATCTACCGAGAATTGATCTGACTGTAATATTCTCCGACAGACCTTTGATGCCTGGTCTAATTGAGGAAATACCGCGAATAACTAAATCGACCTTGACGCCAGCGTTCGATGCCCGGTAGAGCGCTTCAACAAATTCTTCGTCAAGTAGTGAATTCAATTTAAATTGAATGCCCGCAGGTAGGCCAGCTTTGCAATTACTTATCTCGTTTTCAATTTTTTCAAGTAGCCCAGTACGCAAACTACGCGGGGCAACTAGCAGTCGTGTATAGGTTGAAGCTGGAGCTAAACCAGATAGTTGATTAAATAACTTACTTAAATCTTCAGTCAAAGTTTGATCCGCACTAATAATTCCTAAATCCTCATAGAAGCGAGCCGTTTTAGGATTGTAATTTCCGGTACCAACGTGGCAGTAACGACGCAAACCGTTGGCTTCATCACGAATGACTAGAGATAGTTTTGCGTGGGTCTTTAAATTCATTAAGCCATAAACCACATGCACGCCAGCTGCTTCGAGCTTTCTTGCCCAGCGCACATTTGCTTGTTCATCAAAGCGAGCTCGAATTTCGATAACTGCTAATACTTGCTTGCCTGCTTCTGCTGCCTCAATTAGTGCTTCGATAATTGGGGAATCACCTGAAGTTCTGTAAAGGGTCTGTTTAATTGCTAGTACCTGTGGATCTTGCGCTGCGTTCTGCAAGAATTGAACCACTGAACTGGTGAAAGATTCATACGGGTGATGTAGCAGAATTTCGCCTTGACGAATAGCTGCAAAGAATAGTTCTGGATCACCGAAATCAACTTCAATAAGCGAGGCTGCAGTACGTGACTTAAAACGATCAAACTTTAACTCTGGAATATCCAGGTCAGCAATGCGATTTAGATCAGTTAAATCCAGTGGGGTGGCAAGTGAGAAAACACACTCGCGATTAATCGAGAGTTCCTCACAAAGTCGCTCAAGTAGCGCTTTATCAATTCCTTCTTCAATTTCTAGCCTGACTGGCGGGCCGAATCTACGACGAGCTAATTCTTGCTCGATTGAAGTTAAGAGATCTTCGGATTCTTCTTCTTCAAGATCTATATCTTCATTTCGAGTGACTCGGAACGTGTAGTGATCTTCAATTAACATTCCTGGAAAAAGCTCTTGCAGGTGAATTGCAATTACATCTTCGAGCGGAATAAATCGTCTTGACCCAGTGGATGAAGTCGCAATGAATCTAGAGAGAATCGGTGGAACTTTAACTCTGGCAAAAGATTCTTCATTAGTAGCAGGGTTTTTTAGGATAACTGCCAAATTAAGCGAAAGTCCGGAAATATATGGGAAGGGGTGTGAAGGATCAACTGCCAGTGGAGTTAAAACTGGATAGATGCGTTCACGGAAAAGTTTTGAGACATAGTTGCGTTCGTCTTCGAGAAGGTCATTCCAGTGAATCAAGCCAATTTCATGTGCCTGCAGCTCTGGCAGAACTTCGGTTTTAAACAAATTTGCCTGCCGGCTAGCCAAAATTCTTGCCTTATCCGTTACGGCAGTTAAAAGTTGTTGCGGCGTATAGCCAGCCGTATTAGTAGAAGTAATCTGATTTTCAATTTTGCCCAATACTGAAGCTACACGCACCATAAAGAACTCATCTAAGTTATTAGAAAAGATCGCCAAATAACGAAGTCGCTCAAGTAGCGGGACTTCTTTGTCTTCGGCCAGTTCAAGAACTCGCTCGTTAAAAGAAAGCCAACTGATCTCACGATCAATTAACTCATCTGGTTTAGGCACGTGCGGATTTTCTCTCATTTGAATGAACGGGAAGCGTCGATTAGATGGACTAGCGCTTAACTAAGCGGCCAAGTAGTTGGGTTTGGGTACTTAGCGCTGCGCCCATCGCCTGATGATTTGCCACGAATACGTCGCCAAATCCACGGTAAGGCAAAGCTAAAAAACCAAGCAACACTTGTTCCTTTTTTGATTAACCAAGGTGTTGGTTTCGCAGTTGGCAGTGGCAATCGCCAATTCGGATCGAAAGGCATACCAAGTACTTCAAGTACGCCTTGCGCAACTCGATCATGTCCAAGTGAATTTAAGTGCAGCCGGTCAAATGCTAGTAAACGTCGATCGGATAAAAATTGTTTCTCGTTTGCATCAACAATTATTGCGCCAATTTCAGTCGCGATGGCGCGAACATTTTTATTGAAAGTACTAAATCGTTCAGCCCACATATCGGCAGTCTTGCCAGTATTTCCAGTTCGCTCTAGAACTGTAAATAGCATTAACGTTGCCCCAGTTGCCGATAACTTTCTAACTGCATCGTTGTAAATTGGGAAGACATTTTCTGGACGATAGCCGGGCCTTAGAACATCGTTTGCGCCAGCATGAAAAGAAACCAAAGTTTCTTTGCCGGTGATTAGCGGAATGGCTTGTGGAACTTGATCACTAGCCACCTGGGTTACTAATTTGCCGCGAATCGCTAAATTCACATAAGTAAAATCTGGTGATTGAGTCGTTAAGACATCGGCGACCCGATCAGCCCAACCACGGAAATTGCCGTCGATGATCTCATCGGTCATGCCTTCGGTGAAGGAGTCACCAAGTGCAATAAATCTTTGATAGCTCATAGTTAATTATTTCGTCGTTGCTCATCTACCCAAAATAGGGCAATCGACGTTGCCACACTTGCATTTAGGGATTCAGTAGCTGAATTCATTGGAATCGAAACAACTAGATCGCATTTTTCGCGAACTAGTCTAGAAAGACCTTTACCTTCGCTGCCAACGACGATCATTAGCGACTCGGTAGCAACTTTCATGCCGCTAAGTGATTCATCGCTTTCGCCATCTAAACCGATCACAAAACAGCCTAATTTCTTAGCTTCTTCGATGGTGCGAGCCAAGTTAGTTACTTGGGCAACTGGCATACGCGCAGCAGCACCAGCTGATGCTTTCCAGGCTGAAGCAGTCATCGCAGCTGCGCGACGCTCAGTCATTACAACACCATTCACTCCGAAAGCACCAGCGCTACGAATGATCGCACCAAGGTTGCGCGGATCAGTAACACCATCGAGTGCCACAATCAACATTGGATTCTTTGCACGTTGAGTTATCTCTTCGAAACTTGAATATTGGTAAGGCTTGATTGCCAGAATAATTCCTTGGCTATTTGGTGAAATTCCTTCAACTTCAGCGCGGTGAACTTCGCGAATCGGAAGTTGTAAGTGAAGTGCTAACTGCAAAGACTCAGCGACGCGATCATCGATATCAATTCCGCGAGCGACTAGTACTTCAGTTGCCGGAACTGAGGCGCGTAGCGCTTCAAGTACTGCGTTACGTCCTGCGACAATTTCGCCCTTTGGTTTATCAATTCTTGAGTTACGCCCAGCTGAACTACGCGGTGTTGTGCCAGTACGCGGTGTTGTACCCGCACGCGGATTAGCTTTTGCTTTCTCAGCTGCTTTCTTACGCTTTGCAGCTGCGTGATATGGACGGTCTTCGGCTTTTGGTGTCGGACCTTTACCTGATAAGCGCTTTTTATTCTTGCCACCGGTACCGGTTGTTGGACCTTTTTTAGATCCACGTATTGCGCCTTTGCGCTCTGAATTACCGGCCATTTAATTACTACCTTCTGAACGAGAGATCGACCAACGTGGTCCTTGAGCTGTGTCTTCAATTGAAATACCAAGTGCGATTAAGCCATCGCGAATCTGATCAGATGCGGCAAAATCTTTACGGTCTCTCGCTGCAGTGCGTTGGGCTAGAACTAAATTAATAACGCCATCAAGAGCACCAGTCAGCGATTCGCTCTGGGCGCCGCTGGCAAATGCTGAATCAAAGGGATCGCAACCAAGTACTTCAAGCGCACCGCGAATAAAGCCGGCTGCACTTGCAATACCTGCATTGTTATTTTCGGTAATTGCGCTATTTCCTAAGCGTAATTGTTCCGAAATTCCAGCCAGCGCCTGCGGAACAGCCAAGTCTTCATTCATTGCGGCTACAAAGTCGGCAGATAGCGCGGCTTCTGGCTGGCTACCTAAAATTTCGGTTGCGCGCAAAAGGAAGTTCTCAATTCGGCGGAAACCAACTGCTGACTCTTCTAGGGCAGCTGGTGAGAATTCGAGCATTGATCGGTAATGTGCGCTGCCCAAATACCAACGTAGTTCAATGCCACGAACACTCTTTAGTAATTCAGTAACTTGTAGAGAATTACCAAGTGATTTAGACATTTTTTCACCAGAGGCAGTTACCCAGGCATTATGTATCCAACGTTTAGCGAATCCGTATCCGGCAGCTTCAGACTGCGCAATTTCGTTTTCGTGATGAGGAAAAATTAAATCTAGACCGCCACCGTGAATATCAAACTCGGCACCCAAATAAGCATGTGCCATTGCTGAACATTCAATATGCCAACCTGGTCGACCATTTCCCCATGGCGTTGGCCAAAATGGATCGCCAGCTTTTGCGGCTTTCCAAAGTGCAAAGTCACGCACATCGCGCTTGTAAGTTTCGTCAGCATCTTGCGCTGGTAATAAATCATCAATGTTTTGATTAGAAAGAGTTAGATAAGAATCTAATTTACGAACTTCTAGATAGACATCGCCATTACCTGGCGCATATGCATGGCCGCGCTCGATTAATGAGGCAATTAGATCGATCATTTGCGTAATGTGACCAGTTGCGCGTGGTTCATATGTTGGTGGTAAAACATTTAGCGCTGTATATGCATCAGTGAAAGCGCGCTCATACTTAAGGGCAACTGCCCACCAAGGTGATTGTTCGTGAACTGCCTTGTGCAAAATCTTGTCATCAATATCGGTCACGTTACGGATAAAAGTAGTATCAAAACCTGACTTAACTAACCAGCGTCGCAAAATATCAAAGTTTACGCCGCTACGAATATGGCCGATATGTGGTGGCGCTTGAACTGTGGCACCACAAAGGTAAATACTCGCTTTGCCCGGCTGCAGTGGAATGAATTCTGAGACGGTTCGCGACAATGTGTCATATAGCTTTAGCGAACTCATTAGCGAAGTCTATCGGTCGTTACTAGAAACCTTAAAAACGAGCGCTGAGGCAATGGCTGCAATGCCTTTGCCTTCTCCAGTTAAGCCAAGACCATCGGTAGTCGTAGCCAATAGAGATACAGGTGCACCATTTAACGCAGCAGAAAGAGCCGTAATTGCTTCTTTTCGGCGTCCTGCCAACTTTGGACGATTACCAATTATTTGTACCGAAACATTTGAGATTGTAAAACCAGCTTTAGTAATTATGGAAAGTGTTTCTGATAATAATTTTGTACCACTTGCGCCAGCATATTCTGGGCGATCAACACCAAAGTTTGAACCTAAATCACCTAACCCAGTTGCTGCAAAAAGTGAATCACAAATTGCATGCGCGGCAACATCGCCATCGGAATGTCCCGCAACACCCATTTCATCTGGCCAATTAATACAACCTAACCAAAGTTCGCGTCCTGCTTCGAAAGCATGTGCATCAACACCAACACCAGTTAAGAATTCTTTATTTGCACCGAGGAAGTTGTAGGCAGTTGCTAAATCTGCAGGAGTGGTAATTTTCATTGCGCGTTCTTCGCCAGCAATTACCAAAACTTTAAATCCAGCACTTTCAACTAGAGCGGCATCATCGGTACCTTCACCATTTGAAGCATGTGCTTTTTTGAGCGCAGAAAGTTCAAAACCTTGTGGGGTTTGGATATTACGTAAGTCTGCGCGATTAGGAGTTGTGGTTACATAACCATTTGCATCAATACTCTTGATCGTATCTACTTGAGGCACCCCAGGTATTACCGCTACTTCCCCGTTTTTTAGCGCCGATAAAACACGATTAGTTAAATCTGTCGTTGCTAAAGCGCGTGCAGCATCATGAATCAATACATATTGGGTATCACTAGAGACTGCAGCTAAGCCAGCTCGAACAGATTCTGAGCGAGTTTGCCCGCCAACCACAACAGTTACAGCATCACCTAGCAGGCTTTGAAATTGGCTTAAGTGAGAGGCCGGAGCTGTAACAATTACTTGATCTACCGTTGGTGAAATTGCAGCGACAGCATGTTCGATTAGCGTGCGATTACCCAATTGAATTAAAGCTTTTGGAATATCGGCACCGAAGCGAACTCCAGATCCGGCAGCAGCAATGATTGCTGCAACATGGCCAGACATAAGGGCTCCGATCGAGCTTAAATTAAGAAGCTAAGACCTCGTCGAGGATTACTGATGCTTTTTCTTCATCAGTGCGCTCAGCGAGAGCTAGTTCAGAAACAAGAATCTGCTTTGCTTTTGAAAGCATGCGCTTTTCACCAGCAGAAAGTCCACGATCAAGATCGCGACGATAAAGATCGCGCACAACTTCGGCAACCTTGATTACGTCACCGGAAGCTAATTTTTCAAGATTTGCCTTGTAACGACGAGACCAGTTTGTTGGCTCCTCGGTATATGGCTGGCGTAGAACACTGAAAACACGATCAAGACCAGCGCTATCTACAACATCGCGCACTCCAACAAGGTCAACATTCTCAGCTGGCACTCGCACTGTTAAATCGCCTTGGGCCACCTTTAAAACTAAGTAGGTTTTTTCTTCGCCCTTTATCACTCGAGTTTCAATTGCCTCGATTAGCGCTGCGCCGTGATGAGGGTAAACAACAGTTTCGCCTACTTTAAATGACATGGGGTGCCCTTCGTTAGGGGCCAATCATACCAGCAACTAGTGAGTGTAGTCACCTCGGGGATTTATCCTGTATTTAACTGGCTTTAGCAGCTATTTCTCATGAGAGAATAAGCGCGCATTGTTAAGCAATTATTTCTTGGGAGAAAAAATGCAATTACGTAAAGTTGCGATCGGTTTAATAGTTATTGCATCTCTCTCAACGCTAACTGCATGTGGTGCGGGTGAAAATGCCGCAGCTCGCAACATAACTAAAGTTACTGATGGCGCTGAAACTGAAGTCATAACTGACACCAGCGCGCTGAAGCTTCGGGGAATCTTGTTAGTTGCTCAACCAGATGGCAGCGCAGTGTTAGTTGGCACCATTATTAATGCAAACTCAACACCTGATTCACTGCTCGGAATCTCAGCAAATAACGTGCTTGCCACACTCACCAATGAATCTAATGTGATTTCTGAAAACACACCGATGATTTTCGAAAGTGACTCAGCAAATGCCAAAGCAGTAATACCTGGCCTGGGCGTGAAAGCTGGCAATACGGTTGAGCTTTCTTTCTTTTTTAATACTGCTGGCGTTGTTACTGTTAAAGCAATTGTGCGCGACCAACGCGACACCTATGCCGGCGTAACTGCTTAAGCTTCTAGTTTGTAACCAAGCCCGCGCACTGTCTGAATAAAAACTGGATTCGCTGGATCTGCTTCAATTTTGGCACGTAAGCGCTTTATGTGAACGTCAAGCGTCTTGGTATCGCCTACGTAATCGCTTCCCCAGACCCGATCAATTAATTGCATACGTGTTAATACTCGGCCCGAATTACGCATCAAAAACTCAAGTAACTCAAACTCTTTTAGAGGCAGCGCAATAGAGATGTTATTTACGCTTACTTGGTGGCGATCAACATCCATTCGGACTGGGCCAGCTACTAGTGAACCGTTATCTTCAGTGATTTCACCTAGATCGCTATGACGACGTAAAACCGCTCTAATACGAGCTATTAGTTCTCGTGATGAATACGGCTTAGTAACATAATCATCGGCGCCAAGTTCAAGCCCAACCACTTTATCAATTTCGGCATCTTTGGCAGTCAACATAATGATTGGTACTGCAGAACGAGTGCGCAATTGCTTGCAAACTTCAGTTCCGGATAAACCTGGCAACATCAGATCAAGCAAGACTAAATCGGCGCCATGCTTATCGAATAGTTCAACAGCTGCGGTACCGGTGTCGGCCACAACAACATCAAAGCCTTCTTTTCCTAATAAGTAGGCCAACGCCTCGGAAAAAGACTCTTCATCCTCGACCACTAATATTCGGGTCATTACTTTTCCTCCTGGTTGGTTGAGAGATAACTTTCAGCTTCGATAAATTCTGGCAATCTGATCGTGAAGGTACTTCCGGAACCTTCATTACTCCAGACCGAAATATCTCCGCCGTGATTGGTGGCAACGTGCTTAACAATTGAAAGTCCTAACCCAGTTCCGCCAGTTGCTCGCGAACGCGCTGGATCTAC
>JBEINS010000149.1:0-2946 GCA_040377985.1 Candidatus Planktophila sp.
GCACCGAAAGGTTAAGACCTTCTTGCTGCGCGCCATCGCGCAGAGGGGTGTCATAGATATGAAAAGCGTCCTTGATAGTCATGTTAATATCTTAGAGAACCTTAAGAACACAGTTATGGGTATCAGCGATTGTGCCGTGTTGAATTCCAAGTAACGTGTTACGAATCTGCATGGTAATTACGCCTGGTTGGCCATCGCCAGTTACCCAGGTGCCCATGGTGCTCTTAGCTTGTCCAACCGGAGAAACAACAGCAGCAGTTCCGCACGCAAAGATTTCAGTGATCTCACCTCTTGCCACGCCATCGCGCCAATCATCGATGCTGATCATTTCTTCAGAAGTTTTATATCCGAGGTCTTTGGCAACACTGAGAATTGAATCGCGGGTAATGCCTGGCAATAAAGTGCCTGTTAATTTTGGTGTTACAACTGTGGCATCAGCACCTTTACCTCTTACGAAGTAAAGATTCATACCGCCCATTTCTTCAACCCATTTGCGTTCTACCGCATCGATCCAAACAACCTGATCACAACCTTGCGCTGCTGCGGCCTTTTGCGCAACTAGTGACGCTGCATAGTTGCCACCACATTTAGCTTCGCCAGTGCCGCCAAGAGCTGCGCGAACATATTCAGTTGAGATCCAGACGCTTACGGCCTTTGATGGGTCAAAGTAAGCACCAACTGGAGTAGCAATAAGTAAGTAGGTCGCCTTATTTGTTGGGCGAACGCCTAAACCAACTTCAGTTGCGATCATGAATGGGCGAATATAGAGCGCTTCACCGATCTTGCCTGGAACCCAACCAGCATCAGTCTTTACGAGCTCTTCAACTGTTTGGATAAATAGGTCAATTGGCATTTCCGGCAAAGCTAAACGATTAGCACTGCGAGCAAAACGAGTTGCGTTGGCATCTGGGCGAAAGAGCGAAATACCACCATCTGGTTGGCGATATGCCTTCATGCCTTCGAAAATTTCTTGGCCGTAATGAAAAACCGCTGTTGCTGGATCAAGTGAAAGTGGGCCGTATGGAATTAGCTCTGGTTCATCCCAACCAGTTGCTTCGTTCCATTCGCAGATAACCATGTGGTCGGTGTAGTACTTACCAAACCCAGGGTTTGCAATTTTTTCGGCGCGATCAGCAACAGACACAGCAGTTGTAGAAAGGCGGTACTTCATTGTATTTCCCTTCTTTACCTATGCAGTTAGCAATGCGAGCAGCGCATCGCCAACTTCAGTTGTAGAGCGCTTCTTATCGCCACGATTAAGTAGATCTTGGGCAACAGCTTTTTCAACTTCACGGGCAGCATCACTTAGACCCATGTGATCTAGCAACATCGCAACCGACATAACTGTGGCAGTTGGGTCAGCTAAATTCTTACCCGCGATATCAGGGGCTGAACCATGAACTGGTTCGAACATTGAGGGGAACTTGCCAGTTGGATTGATGTTGCCTGAGGCAGCCAAACCAATTCCGCCGCAGATAGCAGCAGCTATATCAGTCAAGATGTCACCAAATAAATTATCGGTTACTACAACATCGAAACGTTCTGGGTTTGTCACGAAGAACATCGATGCAGCATCGACGTGTAGATACTCAGTTGTGATCTCTGGGAACTCTTTAGCAACCTCGTTGAATGTGCGTGTCCAAAGCCCGCCAGCACGAGTAAGCACATTGTTCTTATGGATCAGCGCTAACTTCTTGCGATCGCGCTTGCTTGCACGAGCGAAAGCGTCGCGGATTACGCGCTCAGCACCACGACGAGTATTTAGTGATTCTTCAGTAGCAATCTCATTTTCGGTACCTTCGGCAAGTACGCCGCCAGCGCCAACATATGGGCCTTCGGTACCTTCGCGAACCACAATGAAATCAATCGGCGCTTTAGTTGCTAGCGGGCCGGTAACTCCTGGCATCAACTTAGCTGGGCGCAAATTAATGTAATGATCGAAAGCAAAACGAAGCTTGAGTAACAAGCCGCGCTCTAGAACACCGCTTGGAACTGTTGGGTCGCCAACTGCGCCTAGCAAAATTACATCGGACTTTGCCAGCTCGGCCAAAGTCGCATCAGGCAAAACTTCACCTGTGCGATGCCAATAAGCAGCGCCAAGATCGTAAGAAGTTTTAGTAAATGTTGCGCCATGTTTAGCGGCAACGCAATCTAAAACTCGAAGTCCCTGTGCAACTACTTCTGGCCCAATGCCATCGCCAGCGATAATCGCTAAATTGAAATTAGGCATTAGTTCACCAAAGTCACAGAACGAACTGAACCGGCACCAGTCTCTTTAGCAACAGCTGCAATTAGCTCATCGCTAACTGGTGAATCAACGGTAATTGCCATTAGCGCTTCTCCCCCAGCTGAATCACGAGAAACCTGCATGCCCGCTATATTAATTTTTGCGGTGCCGAGAATGTTTCCGACTGCGCCAACGATGCCTGGGCGATCTGAATAGCGAAGGAATAACATATTTTCAGTTGGTGGCAAATCAAGATCGAATTGATCAACTGCAATGATCTTTTCAACTTTGCGAATACCCATCAAAGTTCCGTCAACCTTTAGTGATTTACCGTTGCTTAGCGAACAATGCAAAGAAATCATGCTGCGATACTCAGGGCTTTCGGCATCTGTTGTGACTGAAGAGGTAATGCCGCGTTCGGCAGCGATACCTGGTGCATTTACATAGGTCACATCTTCAGAACCAATTGCAGTTAGTGCGCCCTTGAGTGCGCTGATCGCGAGTACTGATGAATCGTGACCTGAGATATCTCCGCGAACGGTGATCTCCATTGAGACCGGAAGCTCGCCGGCGATACCCGCTGCAATCTGTGCCATCTTTTCAACAAGTGGCAAAGATGGGCGAATATCTTCGTGGATAGCACCACCCTTTACGTTTACGGCATCAGGAACTAGCTCACCAGCCAGTGCTTTACGCACTGAAACAGCTACTGCGATTCC
>JBEINS010000184.1:0-2019 GCA_040377985.1 Candidatus Planktophila sp.
CCGTTAGCTGTGAGATAACCGCATGACCTTCTGGCACATGGGCAATACCTGATCTAACAATTGATTCTGGCGCTTTACCGATTAATGATTTATCTGCCCAAGTGATCTGACCACTTTTGGCGCGCTCAAGTCCAGAAATTGTGCGTAGCAACGTACTTTTGCCGGCGCCGTTAGCTCCAATAACCGTAGTTATTTTTCCTTCGGCGGCAGTAAAGGAAATACCATCAAGAGCGCGAACTGCGCCGTAATCGGTAACTAAGTTCTCAATCTTAAGCATGAGATCCGCCGATTTCCTGCCCATCAACATTGGTGCCAAGGTATGCAGCAACTACAGCTGGGTCACGCTTTACGGTATTGAAATCTCCACTAGCAATTACTTTGCCGAAGTTAAGAACATAAACTTGATCAGAAATTTCACTAACGAAATCAACATGTTGTTCAAAAATTAAAACTGCGCATTGACGTGTCAATTGCTTAATCAGCGCCGCTAACTGATCGATCTCATCTTGACCTAGGCCGGCTGCTGGTTCATCAAGTAAAAGTAACTTTGGCTTTAACACCAATGCGCGCGCGATTGCGACTCGCTTTGAATCAGGATAGGTAAGTTCAGTTGGTTCTAGGAACGCGGTATGGGCAGCGCCTGCCCAGGCTAGCGCTTCGTGAGCACGATCTTCTAGTTGCTTTTCAAATTTCGGCGAGAAGCCCAACATGTCACGAATGAAATTAGATTTGTTATGTGAATCAGCGCCCATCATGACATTTTCTAAAACACTTAGTCCACTAAACAAACCAACGCCTTGTAAAGTGCGCGCGATTCCCAACTTTGCTAGCTCGTCAGGTTTTGGCCAATCTATATTCTTGCCCTCAAATGAAACTGAGCCTTTTTCTGGTTCTACTAGCCCTGAAATTGCATTAAAGATCGTGGTCTTACCGGCACCATTTGGCCCAATTAAACCAACTACTGAATTAGGAGCAACTTTTAAATAAACATCATCAAGTGCTGTTAAACCGCCAAACTTGACGGTCAGACCAGCAATTGAGATTAGGTCAGTTTGATCACTCATGAGGGTAGATTCTAGGTACTCGCGGCCCAATTCTCGTGGTCATTTCATAGTTAATGCTGTTGCTTGCCAGACCCCAATCTTCGGCTGTGAATTCACCTGCAGCACCGTTATTGAAGATAACTACATAGTCACCGGACTTAGCTGTGGTTTCCGGGCCCAGATCAACAACAAATTGATCCATGGAAACTCGACCAATAATTGGGCAACGTTTTCCGGCGAAAAATACGCCAGCAGCTTTTGCAACGCGTGGAATTCCATCGGCATATCCCATCGCAACCACACCTAAAACCGTATCGCTCGAAGTTGATTCAGTTGCACCATAGCCAACCGGTGAATTTGCTGGGACTTGCTTAACCAAATGCAATTTTGCCCGAACTTCCATGGCAGCTAGCAAACCAAGTGACGTACTAGTTCCGAGATGCTCAAGATCTGGCGTTAGACCATACATCGCAATACCGGTGCGAACTAAGTCAAAGGCCGCACTCTGATTTGTAAGTGCTGCTGCCGAATTTGATAGATGTTTTATCTGAGGAACAACGCCCACCGCTGCTAGATCAGCAACTGCTTTTTCAAAATTTATTAATTGGTCTTGGTTCTGTTTTTCGTTGACTTCATCGGCTCGAGCAAAGTGAGAGAAAATTCCGACTACTTCAACTTTACTAAAATCTGATTTTAGAAACTCTGACCACTCTTCTAGAAAGCCACCACGAGTCATGCCGGTATCTACTTCGATATGAATGCGAGCGCGCTTACCTATTGCCACAATCTCTTTAAAGATATCTAATGACGGAACTGCTAAATCAATTTGGGCATCAATGGCCGCGGCATAATCCGACCCAGGTGGCACCAACCAAGCCAAAACTGGCGCAGTGATACCTGCTGCGCGTAGAGCATGTGCTTCTTCAACGAGAGCAACACCAAGCCAAGTAGCACCGGCACTAATTGCGGTTTTGGC
>JBEINS010000152.1:0-2880 GCA_040377985.1 Candidatus Planktophila sp.
CCCACGCCAACACCAACTAAGAGCGCTACGCCTGCGCCCGCAACAGATGGTTGTAAGTATCAGATAAAGAATTAAGGTAGCCACATGAGCGAAAGATTCATTGGCAGCCTAGATCAAGGCACCAGCAGTACTCGCTTTATGATCTTTGATCGTGCTGGCAAAATTGTTGGTCAACACCAACTAGAGCATCGCCAGATAATGCCGCAAGCAGGTTGGGTTGAACATGATGCTGCTGAAATTTGGGCGCGCACCCAAGAAGTAATTACGGGCGCACTTAAACAAGCCGGGATCATTGGCTCGCAACTAGCTGCCATTGGAATAACTAACCAACGCGAAACTACAGTGGCTTGGGATAGTAAAACTGGCAAGCAACTTTCCAACGCAATTGTTTGGCAAGACACTCGCACTGCCGCCTATCTAGAGAGTTTTAGTCCAGAGATTAAGGCTGAAATAGTCCATAAAACAGGCTTAGCAATTGCGCCCTATTTTTCAGCTAGCAAAATTAATTGGCTGATGAATAACGTTCCTGCTGTCCAGCAAGCAGTTGATCAGCAAACAGCTCGATTTGGAACTATTGATTCTTGGTTACTTTGGAATTTATCTGGCGGTGCCCACGGTGGCGTGCATCTAACCGATGTTACAAATGCCAGCCGCACTATGTTGATGAATCTAGAGACGCTTAACTGGGATCAATCACTTCTAGATCAATTTAAGATTCCACTAGCTGCGCTTCCGCAAATTAGATCCTCTGGCGAAATCTATGCAACAACTGATCCGAATGGCCCATTTGGAACTGCAGTGCCGATTGCTGGAATTCTTGGCGATCAACAAGCTGCAATGGTTGGCCAACTTTGTTTTGCGCGCGGAGATTCAAAGACCACCTACGGCACCGGAAATTTCGCACTCTTAAACACTGGCGATGAAATTGTGAGATCAAAGAACGGTCTCTTAACAACCGTCTGTTTTAAGTTCGGCGAAGAGCCAGTGCAATACGCACTCGAAGGATCAGTTGCCGTAACTGGCTCCGCCATTCAATGGTTGCGCGATCAACTAGGAATGATTTCGACCGCCAGTGAAATTGAAAACTTAGCTGCCTCTGTTCCAGATACTGATGGGGTTTATTTCGTACCCGCATTTTCTGGGTTATTTGCACCCCATTGGCGCAGTGATGCACGTGGGGTAATTGTTGGATTAACTCGCGCAGCGACTAAGGCACATCTTGCAAGAGCTGCCCTTGAAGCGATCTGTTATCAAACTCGCGAAATTATGGACGCCATGTCCGCCGATAGCGGTGTCACATTGACCCAAATGCGAGTTGATGGTGGCATCACAAATAACGCGCTTTGTATGCAGATGCAGGCCGACATCTTAGGAATTGAAATCTCGCGGCCAGTAATTGTTGAAACTACAGCGCTGGGGGCTGCATATGCAGCCGGACTAACCGTTGGGTTTTGGAAAAACCGAACCGAGATCTCAGGGCAATGGAAAGAGTTTCATCGATGGAGCCCAACATCTACGCCAGTAGAACGAGAGAAAGGCTTTGCTAACTGGCGCAAGGCGATCGATCGAACTCTGAATTGGGCACAGTAGACTTCATTTCATTATGAGCCTTGCAAAGTTGCCAGCTGATATCACGCGCACCGATCGCCAAATGGCCGATGGTCGCACGATTCGCTACTACGACACCAAAGGGCAACGTCGCGATGCGCAAGATCAACGCCCCGCTGAAGCGCAACCACAAATCGGTGAACTTCGTTATGACGCACTCGTTAGTGAATGGGTCGCTGTTGCATCACACAGACAAAATCGCATCTTCTTGCCACCTAAAGAACTTTGTCCGCTCTGCCCCACATCTGAAAACCCAGGTGAACTATTAACTGAAATACCTGAATCTGATTTCGAAGTAGTTGTTTTTGATAACCGTGGCCCATCTTTTCGCCCACCAGCCGGAGATTTCGAATTACCAGAGGCGCTAAGCACGCAAACTGCTGAAGGTCAGAGCGCAGGTAAGTGTGAAGTTATTTGTTTTGCCGCAGATCATGGAAAATCTTTAAAGGACTTATCTCCTTCACAAGTTCGGGTAATTTTAGAAGCTTGGAAGGATCGAGTTCGCGAACTCTCACAAGCCAGTTACATTGCCCATATCGCACCATTTGAAAATCGTGGTGAAGAAGTTGGCGTAACGCTGTCTCACCCACATGGGCAGATTTATTCTTATCCTTTCTTGCCACCACGAGTTGAGAAAATGTTGGCTGCAGCTCAAGAACATAAAGATCGCACCGGCCGAGTTTTGCTAGATGATGTAGTTGCGCGTGAAATTAAAGATGGCGAACGGATAATTGCTCGTAACGAGCACTGGATTGCTTTTGTTCCATATGCAGCACGCTACCCATTTGAAATACATGTAGCTCCGCTAAATCTAGTTGCTGATCTAGCTGAATTAGATGAAGCTGCTTCAGCTGCTTTCCCTGAGATCGCACTTGAAGTATTAAACCGCCTCGATGGTGTTTTCGGTATCGAAATGGCTTACATTGCCACTTGGCACCAAGCACCTGTTCGAGTTGGCCGCGATGTAATGCGCCTGCATTGGCAAATCACTAGCGTTCGTCGCCAGCCAGGTAAATTAAAGTATTTAGCTGGTTCCGAATCTGCCATGGGTGCATTCATCATGGATCTAAAGCCAGAGCAATCAGCTATGCAATTGCGCGAAGTTAAACTTTAATTAACTGGCGTAACTGAAATTACTTCAACGCCGCCAATTGCAGTTAGCACTTCAATCAAATCACTCGGATCAGAGCCCGGCACAGCCACAGTAATGTCGTCATAGCCCCGGCCATCTTCAGATTTCATAACAACTAAGCCCCGAATATCCCCACCAGC
>JBEINS010000011.1:0-14736 GCA_040377985.1 Candidatus Planktophila sp.
GAACGATTGCGTTCGTTAGTTATGCGCTTTGAAGGAATCGATCAGAAATGGTTATGTACTGAATTATTCCTGATTTAACTCTGGCGAGTTAAGCGCCGCCGTGGCAACGCTTGTACTTCTTTCCAGAACCGCAAGGGCACGGCGCATTTCGCGAAACATCGTTCTTAGCGACATTACCGTTTTCATCAGCTGCGCTGTATTGCAGCCCTATTGGTGATACCGGCTTAGCCTCAATGCCCTTTGCTTGAACTTCGGAGGACTCAACAGTTACTTCGACATTGAAAAGGAAACCTGCAATTTCTTCCTTGATTGCATCCATCATGGCTGCAAACAACTCGTAACCTTCGCGTTGGTATTCAACCAAAGGATCGCGTTGGGCCATCGCACGAAGACCAATACCTTCTTGTAGGTAATCCATCTCGTAGAGATGCTCGCGCCATTTGCGATCAAGGACTGAAAGCAAAACTTTACGTTCAAGTTCGCGAGTAACTTCAGAGGTCAGCGCACTTTCACGATCTGCATATGCCTTGGCTAAATCTTCTAGAACGCGGTGCTTGAGTAGCTCAACATCTAGCCCTACCCGGCCACCAAGTTCGGCATCAAGGTCAGTTGGCACGAATGAGATTGGATAAATGACTTTGAGATGGTTCCACAGAGTCTCGAGATCCCAATCTTCGGCAAAGCCCGATGCTGTTGCCGCGTCAACATATGCCGCCAATGTATCTTGCATAAATTCGATAACTTGTTCCTTTAGATCCTTGCCTTCAAGAACTAAGCGACGCTCTCCATAAATAACTTCACGTTGACGGTTCATTACATCGTCATACTTCAAAACATTCTTACGAATTTCGAAGTTCTGTGCTTCAACTTGGGTCTGAGCCGAACGAATCGCATTGCTGACCATCTTTGATTCAATTGGTTCATCCTCTGGAATTCCAGCCGCAGAGAGAACACGCTCTACGATGCCAGAATTAAAGCGACGCATTAAGTCATCTTGAAGTGAAAGATAGAAACGTGATTCACCAGGATCGCCTTGACGACCGGAACGACCACGTAGCTGATTATCAATACGTCGAGATTCGTGGCGTTCGGTACCGAGAACATAAAGCCCGCCGAGAGCAATTACTTCGTCGTGTTCTTTTGCGACAGCTGCTTTCTGGCGAGCAATCTCGGCTGGCCAAGCTGCTTCGTATTCAGCAGCATTATCTACTGGCGAAATTCCGCGACGCTGTAATTCGAAATCTGCCATGAACTCTGGATTGCCGCCGAGCATAATGTCGGTACCGCGGCCTGCCATGTTGGTCGCAACAGTGACTGCGCCTTTAACACCAGCGCGAGCAATAATTGCTGCTTCACGTTCATGGTGCTTTGCATTTAAAACTTCATGGGCAACGCCTGATTTGCGCAGGATCGCTGATAGTTCTTCAGATTTTTCAACGCTGACGGTACCAATCAATACTGGTTGGCCCTTGCGGTGGCGCTCAACAATGTCTTTTGCAACCGCGTTGAATTTGCCTAGTTCGGACTTATAAACCAGATCTGCTTGATCAATACGGATCATGCTGCGGTTGGTAGGAATTGGCACAACACCGAGCTTGTAAATCTGTTGAAACTCAGATGCCTCAGTCATCGCGGTACCAGTCATGCCGGAAATTGTTTTATAGAGGCGGAAATAGTTCTGCAATGTAATGGTTGCCAAAGTCTGGTTTTCATCCTTGATTTCAATGCGTTCTTTAGCTTCAAGGGCTTGGTGCAAGCCTTCGCTATAACGACGGCCAGCCAACATACGACCGGTGTGCTCGTCGACAATTAATAGCTCGCCATTCATGACTACATAATCTTTATCGCGCTTGAAAAGCTCTTTAGCGCGAACTGCATTGTTTAAATAACCAATCATCGGGGTATTAACTGCCTCGTAAAGGTTTTCAATCTGCAGCATCTGTTCTACACGTGTTACACCCTCTTCCAGGATGCCTACAGTTTTCTTCTTCTCATCGATTTCATAGTGAACATCGCGCTCTAGTTTCAAAACCAGATTTGCAAATTCGACATACCACTTAGTGGCTTTATCAGCAGGCCCTGAAATGATAAGCGGAGTACGCGCTTCGTCAATTAAAATTGAGTCAACTTCGTCAACTACGGCAAAGAAATACTCGCGTTGTACGCAATCATCAAGTGACCAGGCCATGTTGTCGCGTAAGTAATCAAAGCCAAATTCATTATTTGTGCCGTAAGTGATATCGCAGTTATACGCCTCGCGACGTTCAGTCGGAGTCATGTTGTTGAGTATTACCCCAACTGTTAAACCTAGAAAACGATGGATACGGCCCATCCATTCACTATCGCGCTCTGCCAAATAGTCGTTAGTCGTTACAACGTGAACACCCTTGCCGGCGATGGCATTTAAATATGAAGGAAGTGTTGCAACTAAAGTCTTACCTTCACCTGTGCGCATTTCAGCAATATTTCCTTGGTGCATCGCTGCTCCACCCATCAACTGCACGTCGTAATGACGCTGGCCTAAGGTGCGCTTTGAGGCTTCGCGAACTGCGGCAAAAGCTTCGGGCAATAAATCATCTAGGGATTCACCGCTGGCATAGCGAGCTCTAAATTCATTGGTCTTGGCACGAAGTTCTTCATCAGATAGGGCAACTGTGGCTGCCTCAAACGAGTTAACTTTGACCACGGTCTTGCTCAACTCTTTTAGGATGCGCCCTTCGCCTGCGCGCATAATCCGATCGAGAATTGCAGCCATCTAGCCACCCTGACCTTTCAAAGTTACTTTTGCTGACGCTTTCGATCTAGCTGGCAGATGCCGACTTGCCAGATAACTCCCCAATCTTAGGGGTTATTCGAGCCTACGTAGCGCCACGCAAGCCGTCACAGCCGCCTGCACCTTAAATCCGCCCCTAGTTAAGGCGCGGTTTGCCTCGTTGATCGTCGCTCCGGTCGTAACCAAATCATCCAAAATAACCACACTCTCGCCTGAATAATTCCTGTGGAACGAAGGCTTCACTGAGAGCGCCATTTCCAAGTTCGCACGGCGTCCTGCAATGTTTAGCGTGCTTTGATCACGAATAATCCTTTGATGTTCTAGCAGGGGCAAAACTGCTACCCCAAAATCTTTAGCTACGGACACAGCCATTTCATTTATGAAATCACGCCCACGACGTCGGTTAGAAGAGCGCCCTGACGGAATTGGGACCAATGCGCATCTGGCGTGTGTCTCAAATAGCTCTTGTAGAGAGGCACTCAAAGCAATACGAACTAATTGATCAGCGGACTTTATATTCTGTTCTTTCGCAGATAGCAATATATTTTTTGCAACCGGAGAATATGGAATCGCCGAATATACAGCGACATCAAGAATTCTACTTTTGTATAAATGCGGATTCCAGAGCTTGCGACATTGCGAGCATATTGTGTAACCAAGTACTCGACAGCCAAAGCATCTAGTTGGGAAAAGTAGATATTTGAAATCAGAGAATAAACGCATGCGAGAAGGTTAATCTCGTCTCACAAATGATTTCGGAGCAAAAAATTAAATGTGGTTAACCTTTTAGCGAAATCAATCGAGATTGCAATTGATCGCCAGCACGTCTAGGTAGATACAGAACAAAGTGAGCACCTTTGCCAGGTTCTCCCCAAGCTTCAAGTTCGCCATTATGTAGACGAGCATCTTCCAGGGCAATTGATAAACCTAAACCAGTGCCACCACGAGTTCGAGCGCGAGATGGATCGGCTCGCCAAAATCGATCAAAAACACGATTGAGTAACCTTGGTTCGATGCCAACACCGTAATCACGAACCCCAATAGCAACATCGTCAGCCGATGCCATTATGCGAACTTCGACTGGCTTGCCTTCAGCGTGATCTATTGCGTTACTTAGCAGATTTCGAATTACGCGCTCAACTCGCCGAATATCTCCGTTGATAAACACTGAATCACGAGGACGATTTAAATTGATATCAATCCCGGTTTCTTTAGCAACTAACGAAAGATCGGCAATACAGCGCTCTAGCGAGCCACAGATATCGAATTCGACTGCTTCAAGAACTGCTACTTCAGCATCAAAACGGCTAATCTCAAGTAGATCTTCAAGCAACCGCTCAAAACGATCAATCTGTCCGATCAATAATTCAGAGCTACGAGCAATTACCGGGTCAAATCCATCGCGAGCATTGTGAATTACTTCAGATGCCATGCGTAGCGTTGTCAACGGAGTACGTAACTCATGTGAAACGTCTGAAACAAATCGTTGTTGCACGCGGGACAAATTCTCAAGCCGCGCAATCTGTTTCTCGAGCGACTCAGCCATTGCGTTGAAGGCATTTCCGAGACTGGCAATCTCATCATTACTCTTGACCTGCATGCGCTGGCTAAAATCACCTTCAGTAAATTGTTGTGAGATTCGTACTGCATCACGAACTGGTTTCACAACTTGTCGAACCACAATCCAAATAATTAGTCCAATCAGAATAATCAGTGCTAGCCCGGTTAGATAAAGTGAATTACTAATTAACGCCAAGGTTGCAGCTTGATCTGCCAAACTGAAAAGAACATACATCTCGTAGTCACCATCATTGGGAATACTGATTCGCTGTCCTACCGCAATACCATCGACGGTATTCAAGCCGGCATATTCTATGCGCACATACGATGATTCTAAGTTTTCTGAATTTCGCACTTTAGCGCGCAGGTACTCTGGAATCGAACTATTTGAAACTAAATTAGAACTGATCTCATAGTTGGATTTACCAATTGCAGTTCCTGGCACTTGCAGAATTACAACTTCTCGGCCACTTTCATTCGAGCCTACTGTCGTGGCAGATGTAATTACTGCACTAAAAATATCTCGAACTGAATCGGCTGGATTGCCAGATGCGATAGCTAAGCGATATTGAGCACTAAAGATAGTTGAGCGAGCTTCAATAATTGCGGTATCTAAATTTACTTGCTTGATGCCGGTTGAAAGCCTGGAATAAAGCGTCGAGCCAGTAATAGAAACTACGACCAACGAGAGAAATATGGTGGAAAGGACAACTCGTATCGCTAAGGAATGCGCTCTATGGGCACCATCTGATCTCATTTACTGACCGCCGGCTTTGTAACCAACACCTCGCACGGTTACGACAATTTCAGGATGTTCTGGATCATGTTCAACTTTGGCGCGTAGACGCTGCACGTGAACGTTAACAAGACGGGTATCTGTTGAATGTCGATAGCCCCAAACTTCACTAAGAAGCGCATCTCGTGAGAAGACTCGACCTGGTTCGCGCGCTAGTGCAACTAGAAGATCGAATTCCAAGCGAGTCAGCGCAATTTGTTTTCCGGCACGTGATACTTGATGCGCAACGACATCGATAACTAAATCAGCAATTGTTAATAGGCCTGAGATATCAGTATTTGTGCGACGCAAACGAGTACGGATTCGCGCGATTAATTCAGATGGATGTCTAAATGGTTTAACCATGTAATCATCAGCGCCGGCTTCAAGGCCGCGAACTACATCGTGCGTATCGCCTTTAGCCGAAAGCATCACAATCGGAACCATTGATTCGGCTCTGAGTAATTTACATACCTCAATGCCATCTAATCCTGGCAACATCACATCTAGTAAAACTAAATCTGGTGGATTATTACGGAAAACATCTAGCACTTCATCGCCACGACTTACTAGATCCACGTCGATGCCGGCACCGGTTAAAACGATGCCGAGCATCTCCGCAAGATCTTGGTCGTCATCGACGACCATGACTAAAGTCATTTAGCTTCCATGTTCCCAAGAATTCAAGTACAGGTCTTGTGCTGGTGTAAGAACATCGATCTTGCCACCCATGCTGCTTAGTTTAAGGCTGGCAACTTCTTTGTCTATATAGGTAGGAACTTCATGAATTCCAGCTGCGAGATTCTTAGCTTCTTTTACAAGATATTCAGCAGTTAGCGCTTGATCTGAAAATGACATATCCATTACAGATGCTGGGTGACCTTCGGCAGCGCCTAGGTTTACCAAACGACCTTCGGCAATTAAGAGCAAACGACGCCCGTCAGCCATTACATATTCATCGGTTTGATGACGCATCTTGGCATTCTTGCTCTTGGCGTTGCTTTCCAACCAAGCTACATCGATTTCAATATCGAAGTGACCTGAGTTGGCCATAATTGCACCATCCTTCATAACTGCGAAGTGCTCATCGCGAAGAACATCACGGTTACCTGTAACCGTGATGAAAACATCACCAACTTTTGCAGCATCAGTCATTGGCATAACGCGGAAGCCTTGCATCATGGCATCAAGTGCTTTGGTTGGATCGATTTCAGTAACGATTACATCTGCGCCCATACCCTTAGCACGCTCTGCAACACCTTTACCGCAGTAACCAAATCCTGCTACAACCACAATGCGGCCAGCTAGTAAGTAGTTAGTGGCACGGAAAACTGCATCAAGTGTTGACTGTCCGGTGCCATAACGATTATCAAACATGTGCTTGGTATCAGTGTCATTAACAGCGATCATTGGGAACTTCAATGCGCCATCTTTAGCCATTTGGGTTAAGCGAATAACGCCAGTGGTGGTTTCTTCGCAACCACCAGCAACATTTGGGATTAATTCTTGGCGAGTTGTGTGCAAAACATTTACTAGATCGCAACCATCATCGAATACTTGATGTGGTTCGATATCAAGTGCTGCATTTAAATGTGCGTAGTAACCATCGCGATCAACGGCATTTTTTGCGAAAACACTAATGCCATATTCATGCACTAGAGCTGCAGCTGTGTCATCTTGAGTTGAAAGTGGATTTGAAGCACAAAGGGCAATGTCTGCACCTCCAGCTTTTAGAACACGCATCAAGTTGGCTGTTTCAGTAGTCACATGCATGCAGGCAGCAATACGGATGCCAGCAAATGGTTGTGACTTTTCAAATCGTTCACGGATTTGAGCTAGAACCGGCATATTGCGTTCTGCCCATTCGATTCGCTTGCGGCCTTGCTCGGCTAGCGAGGCATCGGCAATGTCATTGCGAGGTACGGTCTTTGTTACAGGTGCATTCACGGTAAAACTCCTAAATAGAAAAGTAAGAATATGGTCAATTAGGCAGGACCCCGCCAGAAGGCAAGAGTATCGGCAATGCCTAGTTCAGTTCTACTTAGACGCAGTAGTTAAGCGTTAATTAGCGCCAATAGCTCGTCACGATGGGCTGCCATATTTGCCGCTGTATCGGCTTCCACATTCAGGCGCAACAGCGGTTCGGTATTAGAGGCGCGCACGTTAAACCACCAGGTCGCAGTGGAGGCGGTTAAGCCATCTAGTTCGTCAATCTTAAATTCAGATAGCGCAGAATACTTTTCCTTAATTGCTTTGATAACTACTGCAGCATCTGCCACTCGTGAATTTACTTCACCGCTTGCAACATATCTTTTAAATGGGGCAAGAAGCTGAGAAATAGTTTGTTCAGATTCACCGAGGGCAGCTAGTGCGTGCAACGCCGCTAAGGCGCCAGAGTCTGCTCGCCAGAAATCTTTAAAGTAGAAATGTCCGGAATGCTCACCACCAAAAATCGCGCCAGTTTCTGCCATGAGCGCCTTTATGTATGAGTGCCCAACTCGTGATCTAACTGGGATGCCACCTAATTCGTTAATCACTTCAACTACAGTTCGTGACGAAATCAAACTATGAATAATTGTCGCCCCAGGATGTTTTGCTAACTCGCGACTAGCAATGAGTGCAGTGAGTAAAGAAGGATCAACCGTTTCACCTTTTTCATCTACTAAGAAACATCTATCAGCATCACCATCAAACGCTAGCCCAATATCAGCTTTATTTTCCAGAACCGATTTCTGTAAGTCTCGTAAATTCGCTGGATCAATCGGATTAGCTTCGTGATTAGGGAAATTTCCATCGAGTTCAAAGTAAAGCGGAATAATTTCAGCACCTAGTCGCTCAAATATTGCTGGCGCAGTAAACCCAGCCATGCCATTACCCGCATCAATAACTATCTTCAGCGGCCGGTTGCCTTTAAACGAAACTAATTTATGAAGATGATCAGCATAAGCCTGAAGTAAGTCTTCGTTAGTTTCGATGCCAACTGGCCTCATTGCAAGTGGCATTCCATTGCGCACAAAATTCTCAATCGTTTGCAGGCCAGTTTCTTTACCAATTGGTCGAGCGCCACTTAGACACAACTTTATGCCGTTATATGCAGCCGGATTATGGCTGGCAGTAAACATGGCACCTGGTAAATTCCTTGAACCAGCTGCGAAATAAAGTAGGTCAGTTGACGCCAAGCCAATACGAATCACATTTGTGCCATTGCTGGTTACGCCGGCTGAAAAAGCTTCTGCTAATTCTGGCGACGAAGGGCGCATATCTTCACCGATGATTACCGTACTTGGCTCGCGCTCTAACTCAAGAAATCGGGCAAATGCTAATCCGACTGCAAAAGCAAAATCAGGTGAAAGTTCGCCATCAACTAATCCTCGAATGTCATATGCTTTAAAAATATCTGGAATATTTGCACTCATGACTCACTCGTTAAATTACTTATTTGGAACAGCTCGAAGATGACCTCGTCGACCGATGTGTTCTGTGCTCGCAGCAAGAGTTGCAGCTGATGAGTTACTCTCCGCAATCGGATTTGCAGCTACTTCGCGAACTGCATCTGCGATCGCCATTAGGTCATCGTTAGATGGACCACTTTGGCTATCAGTAATTTGTGCGCGAATTACTTCCCAACCATTGGGAACAGTTAAACGTTCTGCGTGAATTTCACAGAGATCATAAGCATGTGGTTCAGAATAAGTTGCCAGTGGTCCAACCACAGCTGTTGATTCGGCATAGATGTAGGTCAAAGTCATAGTTGCCATGCGACGGCAACTAGCGCGAGAACACGCGCGACCTACTTTTAGCGAACTCATATGACTCAGATTAGTGGGCAGCCGCGTAAAACTTGGGATTTTTATGGATTTAGAACCCGAATGTTTGAGGATGGAATTGCTACTTTAGTAAGTTCGGCACCCGATGCTATTGGGAAGAAGGCATACCCACTTTTAGCCGCTATCAAAGCGCCTGCGAAGTTATCAACGCCAGCACTAAGGACGTGATCGCGATCGCATTATTTGGAACTTGCCAGCCCACTAAATCAGAGCCAGTAATGCTTTGCTCCTTAATTTTACCGTTGGAAAACTCAACTCTTAAATCAACGGCAATGGCATCACCGGCAAAGAAAATTTTCGGGGAAATGCCACCTATCGCAATCTTTAGCGGAGCCAAGACTGGCGAAGGTGTGATCCAGACAAAGTCACTATTCCCATTCGAGGTGGCGCGGGAACGAATTGCTGCAAGTAATGGTTGATCTGATGTCAGCTTGATCGCAAAAGCCCCTTTAGCTACCTCTGGCTTTAGTTTTACCTCCACAACTTTGCCACTTACCAACTTGCGTTCGTTAAAGCCGGTTGGAATAAATCGCCCATTGCTGGAAAGCAGTTCAAGTGTGAAGTTTGCATCTGCCACGCCTGGCACAAATAGACGTAGGTAATGAGATGGAACTTTCTTGTTAACTAATTGCTGCGGGATGCCCGTAATTACGAATTTTCTAGCTGGGGCCGAAATAGCATTAACCGAATCGCCGCCCAACTTCTTTAAACCTTTAACACGTTCATCAACTAAATAACTATTAACTCGACCAGATCTGGCAACCACTTTAACCACAATATTTGAATCCCCTGGAGCTAAGGAATCTAATTTTATTGCCACGCTCGAATTTGCCTTTAGCGAAACAGTTTTTACTGCTTGTTCACCATTTTCACTCCAAGTGAAAATATCTGCAATTGAAACACTCAAACCACTATTGACAATGTAAACAACGCCCTTGCTACTCACATCTGAAGTTCCTCCGACAAACCATTGCGAAGTAGCTGGAGCAGTACAGAGAACCGAACCAGCCCAGACACCTGTGCGGCTTTGAAAACTAACTGGGGTAAGACCTTCAGACTGCAGCAAGATCGGATCACTAACACTTGAATATCGAAGCTTATTGATGCTGACTAATTTAGTACTTTTATTTCCGACTCGATAGAACGGCGTCTTCTTTGATGAAACAGATGAAACAGTTGTTACGCCTGCCGGATTTGGTGGACAAACTACGGCTGGAAACGACTTTGAATATTGCCGCGAGTTAGTATTTGCATCAAACAAATTAGTCATCAATAAAACTGCGGCAATAACGGCAGCTAGAATTGCGCCTTTCTTAAACTTCATGAGAGCTCCATCTCTGAGATCTCGCGCTTTCGTCGCCCTGCAGGTAGCGCCAAAATAATCAAAACTACCCAGGCAATAAATTGCAGACTTAGCGCACCGCGCCGCAGTGTTCCATCATGGATCAATGTGAATTCGCCAGCTTCGATTACCTTGAACTGTGGCAAACCCGCTTCATTCTCGCTGCGCTCTAGCTTTAAGCCATTTTGCAGAATTTGCCAGCCCAGATCATAATTTTCGGTCAGCGTAATAACGCCAGGGCCAGGAACATTAGTCGTTACTCCAATGCCGCCACTGGCAAGCAAAGTAACTTCACCTTTGATATTTGTGAAAACTAATCGACCAGTTGGCTCACTTACTTTCCAGACAATGCCATCTGCTGTTGCCGAGGTGCGCGCAAATCCACCAAGAGCGTCGATGGTTCGCACCACATCCTTATCGATCGGATTCTTCGCAAACAAATACTTTATTCCGAAATCTGCAAAAGTTTTGCTCGTAGTCAAACCACTTCCGTCGGCCAATTCAATAACTGCTCTTGCAATTGCTGGATCTTGAATTGGCGCTACATCAGGTTCACCAAGAGTGATGTCTGATCCACGCGAAATATAGAAAGCGAGTGAAGTGAGTTCGCGATTAGTTATTTCTCGAAGAACGAGAGTTTTTGATTCTGCCTCAACGCCTAGATATTCCGGCAAAATATTCACACTCTTTGAATAGACTGGCGATGATGATGCTTGCGAAACATTCCAGGAAATAGCACTTGCGGAATATCCCAATGTAATCAATAACAAACAGGCAGATAAAATGTGACGGTAATTAACATTTGTAGCGATCAAATAATCTCGTAAGTCATTAAGAATTATGGTGCCCACTGTTACTGCTGCCAAAGTTGCAATCGCTAAGAAAACTCCTACCCAAAGTTGAGTTGGTGCGATCGTGCCATTTCCAGTAATTGATATTGCGCTTAACGCAACTGAAAGCAGCAAGAACAAGGTTCCAATTTGAGCGACTTTACGTAACTGCGTGCTAGCAAAGTAGGCCACGATTAGAACTAATGTAAGCGGGCTAATTGCCCACCAAGGTAACGCGCCAGGACCACCTGGGTTTCCTAGGAAAGCGAGATTCGGTCCACCACCACTTAACAAAATTCCTGGTTCGTAAAGAAAACGGTTGGGATCAATAATTGCGACGAGAGACCAAGGTGCGGTGACAATCAAAGGCGTAACCAATAGCGCTAATCGGCGCTTTAGCCTCTTATCGAAAAGCTCTTTATCGAGATCGTCATTAAAACTGCGAATATCGAGTCCAACTCCAACTGCGGTAACCACCAATACGGCTAGCCACACCATCAAAGTAAATGAAGTCGCAATTGAAATTAGAATTACTACACCAAAAATGCGTCGCCAAGAGATTCTTTCAAAATTATCAAGTGAAGAAATACTTGACACAATCCAGGGCAGCAAAATCAAAATTATTAGGGTGCCTAGTCGCCCGGTATTAACACTTGCTATCGCAACCGGGCTGATTGCATAGAGCATGCTGGCAGAGACTCGCAACCAGGCATTAGCGGTAACTAGTTTTAGGAACTTATATGCCGAGAAAGCCATAAGTGCTGGTGCCAGGAAAATTAAAGAGGTGATTAATACTGCCGGCTTACCAAAAAAGAAGATTGATAAGAGCGAAAGTAAGGCAACCCAAGGCGGCGTAGGAGCTGAGCTTCCCATTCCGACTTGATGCCAAGATTCAATATAGCTACGCCAAAGTGAACTTGTTCCATGCGGAGTAGTTGCTAAAGCGCCACCAATTAAGGATCCGAAGCGTGATCTCGAAGAAAGCAAAATGAAGATAAAAAGTGTGATTCCTAGAACAACATGCGGGCGCTTAAACACGCTCCCCCAATCAACTACCTTGGCTGGAGTTAGCAGATCGGCATCATCGTTGAATTCTTCGTCAATATCATTATCAGTTGGCAGCTTCGCAAAAATTCGATTCCGAATTGATTCCAGAGAGTTATTCACGCCATTTCGATATTGCGTAAAGCGAGGTGGAATAAAATCAGCAATCACTCGCGGAGGTAACAATCGATGGATTCGGCGCTCCTTGCGTGCCGCTCTGAGGATTGCTGGTCGAAAAATTAGTGAGGCGATAGCCAAGATTTCATCACTGGCATAGCCCGGTAATTTTGCAATTAAGTAGCCAATAGATCTAACTGCTGCGCCAATAATTAGCTGCAGAATTAACCAAGGCAAAATCCAGGCTGAAGAATTCGCTAATAAAACATATGCTGAGTTTCGTCGATCCAATAATAATGGGCGATGCAGGAACGCGCCTTCGACATCTACTGATCTACGTTCCGATGCGGCAGCCTGTGCGTGAAATGCCACAGAATCTGTAACCACAATAATTGAATGGCCGGCCATGCGAATTCGCCAACCGAAATCAACATCATCGCGAAATAGCGCTAATTGCGGGTCATAGCCACCCAGCTCTTCAAAAACATCTCGCCGAATGAGAGCGCCGGCAGTGCTAACAGAGAGAACATCACGAACGCCATCGTGCTGCCCTTGGTCATATTCATGAGGTTCCATGCCAGTCCAGCGAGCACCGTTGTTGGTAATGCTCACGCCAACTTCAAGTAAATGCGAGCGATCATGCCAACCCAAAAGTTTTGGTCCGGCCATCGCAACGTTGGGACGTTCAGCCAGTTCTGCCAATAACTTCTCTAAGGCATCAGATTTTGGTGCGCAGTCATCATGAATAACCCAAATCCACTCATTGCGTTCATTATCTGATTTTGGGAATTTTTCAACGGCGCGATAAACCGCATCACCAAAGCCAGCATCTCGAGGCAATGAAAGAACTGGAATTTTTGCCGCTTTTAAAAGTGCAGCAGACTTATCTTTTGAACCAGTATCAACTGCAACAATTTGATCAAGCTTGCGAGTTTGCGAAGATAGCGCAGCAACTACTTCTGGTAACCAAATTGCACCGTCGTGAGAAACAATTACAGCTGTGACGTGAAATGGATCAGTTATTTTTGTAGTCGCCATATTTAGTGGTGGCGTTTCTTTATTGTTTTCCTAATTAATCGAAATGAATCGATTAAGCAGGTCGACGCTTAAGTCGACGTCGCTCTCGCTCGGAGAGTCCGCCCCAAATTCCGAAGCGCTCATCGTGCGCTAGAGCGTATTCAAGACATTCAGATCGAACATCGCAGGAAAGACATACGCGCTTTGCTTCGCGAGTAGAGCCGCCCTTTTCTGGGAAAAATGCTTCGGGATCGGTTTGTGCACAAAGTGCACGTTCTTGCCAGGAAAGCTCAACGCTTTCGCCACTGGCTAGCTGAATTACGGGCCCTGAGGAGGAAGGGTTCTGTGCTGGACGAATCGCCATTAATAACTCTCCACATAAATAGTGGCCCCGCCCTTGCGGCGTGAAGCCTTCTCTTAGGTGAATTACACGCGTGTAAGTCAGTTAAGTCAAGCCCAACGAGGCATAAAAACGGCAAATGGGACATGAATTAAGCGTAAAAACTAAAGTAGAAGTTGAGGGTTCTTAGAGTTTCAACGGAATTATTTCGCCATTGGCTAAGTAGGCACCGCTCGCCTGGGTTTTTTCCGGAACTGTTGTGTTGGCTTCAATAAAAACATTTTCTAATTTGCAGCCCTCAGCAATTGTTACGCCATCTCTAATAATCGAAGCAGAAATTTCCACGTTTGCACCGATAGTTACGTTGTTGCCGATTGCACTTGCGCCACTAATTTTTGCACTCGTAGATATTTTTGAATTCTCGCCAAGAATAAATTCACCAGCACCAACATAATCTTGCGAACCTTTGAGTAGAGCTTTTGGTGTTCCCATATCTAACCAATATGAATTATCAACGAAAGCTTGCACCACTCTTCCGCGCTTTAACAACTCTGGAAATACTTCGCGTTCAACGCTAACAACTTTTCCTAGTTCAATTTCCTTGATTACTTGCGGGCTAAAAACATAACAGCCGGCATTAATCGTATTTGTAATTGGGTTCTCCATTTTTTCCAGGAAGTCAGTGACTCGGCCACTTTCATCAAATGGCACACAGCCATAAGGGCGAGCATCTTCAACGCTAACCAGGTGCAAGGTAGCTGCGGCTAATGAACTTTGATGTAATCTAATTTGAGCGGCCAAGTCATGCCGGCTTAGTACATCGCCATTAAAGACCACGATCGGTTCATCTTCAGACATTTCGGAGAAAATTAATTCGGCAGCATTTCGAATTGCACCGCCAGTTCCAAGTGGTTCACTTTCTAATGCGTACTTTAGTTCTATCCCCCACTTAGACCCATCGCCAAAATAAGGCGTAAAAGTTTCAGCCAAATAAGCAGTTGCTAGTACTACTTTGGTGATGCCAGCAGCTTTTGCTGCCAGTAATTGATGTTCAGTTACTGGCAAATTTGCAATTGGTAACATCGGTTTAGGAGTTTTATTTGTCAGTGGC
>JBEINS010000193.1:0-1885 GCA_040377985.1 Candidatus Planktophila sp.
CGAGGTGGACGATCCGAACTGCCCAATTTGTTCAGAGAACCCGACCCAGACTGCACTTTTGGCGGATTACGAAGCATTCTGTGGGTCTCTATCTGATGCGGCTGAAGTTGCAGTAAAAGACTCGACCATCTCGGTTTCTGAGTTAAAGAGCAAGATAGATAAGAGTGAGAATTTCTTCTTAATCGATGTGCGCGAGCCAAGTGAATTTGAGATCGTGCGAATTCCAGGATCTACTTTAATTCCGAAGCAAGGTTTCCTAGATGGCACAGCGCTTACTAATCTGCCACAAAATAAGCCGATTATTTTGCACTGCAAGTCTGGCGTGCGATCAGCTGAGTGCTTAGCGATCTTAAAGGGCGCTGGCTTTGCTGATGCCACACATGTAAGCGGTGGCGTACTCGCTTGGGCTAAACAAATCGATACTTCATTGCCGGTTTATTAATGACTCAGCCGTATCAGGGTTACCGCGCACTTCTGGTCCACGCACATCCAGATGATGAAACCATTAACAATGGTGCAACTATGGCCATGTATGCAGCACTGGGCGCAGAAGTAACTTTAGTTACGTGCACTCGTGGTGAAGAGGGCGAAGTTTTAGTTCCGGAGTTAGCACATTTTGCAGCGCACGATACTGATCAATTGGGTGATCATCGAGTCCTTGAATTAGCAGCTGCCATGAAAGCACTTGGCATTACCGATCACCGATTCTTAGGCGATGACAAAGTTAAGTTCCGTGACAGCGGCATGATGGGCACCGAACCAAATAACCGCCCAGAGTGTTTCTGGCAGGCTGATCTTGATTTAGCAGCAAAATTATTAGTGGAGATAATTCATGAGGTAAAGCCACATATCTTGATTACCTACGATGAAATTGGCGGCTACGGTCATCCAGACCACATTCAAGCTCACAAGGTTGCAATGCGAGCCGCTGAACTAGCAACCGAGTGGAAAATTTCTAAAATTTATTGGAATGCCACACCTAAGTCGGTATTGGCTAATGGCATTGCAGCCATGAAAGAAGTCGGTTCTTCTTTCTTCGGCGCTGAAAGCGTTGACGATCTGCCCTTTGCCAAAGCTGACGAGTTAGTAACGGCAGCGGTAGATGCAAATGACTACGTCGATGCGAAAATGGCGGCGATGGCAGCGCATGCAACTCAAATTGAATTAGATGGCCCATTCTTTGCTCTCTCAAACCAGTTAGGACTGCAGGTTTGGGGTCATGAGTACTACTCGCTAGTTAAAGGCGATGCTCACGAACCCTTTAACAGCGATGGTCGCGAAACAGATCTATTCGCAGGAATAGTTTTGTAACTGATGAAGTTTTTTTATGTCGCATTATTAGGTGCTCTACTTGGAGCCAGTGCCACATTGCTGCACTTATTACTATTTCCGTTGGGCTTAATACTTGGTTTAGTTGCAACCATCGTAGGTATCTGGGTGGTCGGAAGAACTTGGCGATTGCGAAAATTCAAAGTTATCGCAGCCGGCGCATGGTTAGTTGTAGTTGTTCAAGGTGCAACTCTTGGAGTTGGTGGCGAGTTGTTAATTCAAGGAGACTTAGCAGGTTCACTAATTATTCTGCTGGGAACTTTTGCCTTGGTACTGGCAATTTTATTACCGATTTAACGCAAGTCCCATTCCTGCCCATCGGCAGTGTCGTTAATTACCAGGCCAGCGTTTTCTAACTCAATTCGCAAGCGATCACTCTCGCTCCAATTCTTAGCGCTGCGCGCAATTTCACGATCTGCCAATAATCGCGCTAACTCAGCAGGTAGTTCGGGCACGATTAGATCTTAGATGTTTGGACACTTTTTTGTTAGGACTTATTTCTGGCTCCCCGAGAAGCCTTTTCTAGATATCGTGGTTAAGAGTGTTTTTGAGAGGC
>JBEINS010000099.1:0-4219 GCA_040377985.1 Candidatus Planktophila sp.
ATAATTTCACCATGACTTCAAAGGACCCTCTCCCGCAATCACGTCACTTGGCTACTGCTATTCCAGGGCCAAAATCCCTTGAGTTAATTGCTCGACGTAAAGAAGCGGTGTCTGCGGGCCTTGGCATGGCCATTCCTGCCTTTATCGAACGCGGTGAAGGTGCAATTTTGCAAGATGTTGATGGCAATCGAATCATTGATTTAGGTGCGGGTATTGGCGTAGTAAATGTTGGAAATGCTGCCCCTCGCGTCGTAGAACGAGTTATTGAAGCTGTGCAGTCCTTTACTCATACCAACTTCACGACCGCGCCTTATATGGGATATGTCGAAGTTTGCGAAGCGCTAAACCGAATAACACCAGGTTCATTTAAAAAGAAATCAATCTTGCAGAACTCAGGCGCAGAAGCGGTTGAGAACGCGATCAAGATAGCGCGTCATTCAACGAAGCGCCCCGCGGTAATTGTCTTTGAACATGCTTATCACGGCCGTACAAACTTGACCATGGCGCTAACTGCAAAGAATGTGCCTTACAAAGAGGGCTTCGGTCCTTTTGCAAATGAGATTTATCGCATGCCAATGCCTTACTCCTTCCATTATGAAGGCAACTTGGCGACCATGGCGCAAGATTATTTAGAGCAGGTCACATCAAAGATTGAGAAAGAAGTTGGTGCGCATAATGTTGCGGCAATTTTGATTGAACCAATTCAAGGAGAAGGTGGATTTATAGTTCCGCCTAAGGGCTTCCTTCCAGGTTTATCAAAGTTTGCAACAAAGCACGGCATCGTATTTATCGCCGATGAAGTGCAAACTGGATTTGCGCGCACCGGCCAAATGTTTGCTTGTGAAGATGAAGGCGTCGAACCAGACATGATCGTCACCGCCAAAGGAATTGCCGGTGGTCTGCCACTTGCCGCAGTCACTGCGCGCGCAGCGATTATGGATTCATCCCACGTTGGTGGCCTTGGTGGAACATACGGCGGCAATCCAATCGCCTGCGCAGCAGCGCTCGGTGCGATTGCAACTATCGAAGAAGATAAGTTAGTAGATCGCGCCCAACACATCGGAAAAATTCTAAGCACATCACTAAACGCACTTGCCGCTAAATATCCAATTATTGGAGAGGTTCGCGGACGTGGTGCAATGCAAGCTATTGAACTCGTCGAAGCTGGCACGAAGAACCCGAATCCGGCCGCGATGGCGAGTGTTATCAAGTATTGCCAGAGCAAGGGCGTCCTTATTCTTACCGCTGGCACTTACGGCAACGTCATTCGCTTCTTGCCGCCGATCGTTATTAGCGATGAGCTGTTAAAGGATGCCCTCGGCGTGCTCGAAGAAGCTTTCGCAAGCCTTTAATTTCACCTGCCTTTCTCACCCCTATAGGGTGATTTCTACTAGCCATAACCAGCGTTAATGCCTCACCCTTAGGCGTGAGCAAAGTAGGGATATCCGCATCAAGGGTGATACCTGCCTCCAATCTCTCAAAAACGCTGCCACCCGTGCTGCCACCAAATTTCATTTCTCGAAAAGAAATCTTGGCTGATGTCGAAGTTAATCAGGCCGGGATTACTTTGGTTGTTGCTCCTGCCGGATACGGAAAAACTTCACTAGTTGCTGAATACATTACGACGCTTGAACATCCGGTTATCTGGCTGAGCTTCAACGATTCTGATGACACAAAAACTTTCAACGCAAACTTCGTCCAAGCGGTTCGAAATGTAATTCCAGAATTTGGAAAGTGGTTTTCAAGTAGCCAATTTTTCACTACACCAGAAATCATGACGGAAGTCTTTTCTGAACTTGGAGATAATGATGGTCATTTTGTTCTAGTTTTAGATGACAGCCGTGCCAGCACAGGTGATGCTGCGCCTCTTGCTGAGCACCTTTTCAGTTCTGTTCCTAAAAATGTGCACACAATAATATTGCGCAGGGCAATTCCGTCAGAAGCATTTGTGCAGCTTAAGGCCCTTGATAATCTACAAGTTATTGATCAGAACAAGATGAAGTTCACTGAAGAAGAAGTTTCTATAGCCGCATCAGTTATGGGCGTTAGTATTGAACGGCCTGAATATCAAAAAATGTTAAAGAAGTTAAGTGGTTGGCCGGCAGGAGTGCAGCTGACTTTGAGTAACATTTCGCGAGGGTGGGATGCTTCATCAAGTGCTTCAGAAGAAAAAGCTATTTCTAACGGAACGAGCAATTTGGTCGAAAACCTTCTTTCCACGCTAAAGCCCGCCGAGCGTAAAATTCTAGAATCACTGGCTGTAGTCGAAGAATTTTCAATCGAAGAAGCAGAAGTTATCTTACAAAACGCTTTTTCATTGAGTAAATTGAATCGCTTCGCAGTAGACGGTCTATTTCTAAAGTACAGCAGCGAGCCGATTAATAAGTACTCGTTTAACACGATCGTTAGAACTGGCTTGATTCTAAACCCCACAATTGCAGATAAAGAACTAAGGCAGATTCACCAGCGATTATGCGATCATTTTGCAGATCGTGGGTTGTATTTAAAGGCGCTAGAACATGCAAAGTTTGCAGGAAGTCCAGAAGACTATAGACACCTTTTCAGGCATGCGATGCGCCAATTGATCGCTATTGGTCGGGGAAAAGATTTATTGCGTATGGCTGATCTAGTAGGAGATGCCACAACCATTGGAGTCTTAAAGCGGCAGACAGTTGAACTGATGGGGTTAACTGCAGATTTTCAGTATTTGCCTGCGCAGAGCCTGATTACGGAGATGTTATTTACTTCACGCGGAACTGATATTGAAAACTTAATAAAGAAATTTACTTCAGCAGTGAACGTTTACATTGATTTTGCGACCGGGCTTACTGAGGATTTAGAAGAGAATACCTCAATTGTCATGGGTGCTTCTCCAGAAGAATTAGATTTAGCGGCAATTGATAAGTTATCAATCTTGCGCGTAGCAGCCGCTAAAGAGATTATTTATGATAATTCTGACAAATTAAGCGAAATTCAAAAACAAGCAACAGAACTTGCAGGATTTGATACCAGCTCATTGGCTCTTTACTTCACTAGCGCTATTGAAGCCTGCGCACTTCTAAATGATGGTAATTATAAAGATGCATATGTTGTTGCCAACAGCGTTATCGCGCACGCTGAGCGTGAGGGGTATATAGGAATTTTTGGTTCATTAGACATGAAGTATGTAAAAGCACGCTGTCTTTTGGAATTCTCACAAATTGAAGAATCACAGAAAGTATTTGAGGATATAAAACTTTGGGCAGAAAATTGGAGTCAGTACACCTGGATCTATATTGCAGAAAGTTTTCTGGCTCGAGACTTGGCCTTGGCGGGAAATTCGACTCCCGCACTAGATATTGTGCGCAGCGAACGAGAACGCGCTGCAGCGCTTACCTTCAAAAATGGATTAGATACTTACTGCGATTTAACTGAGCTCTTTATCAGATTTACAATGAAAGATTGGGACCGGGTTGAAATCTTGCTGGGAAGACTCCCTAACTTTCTACTCGTTGAACGGATACGAGCAATTTACGATGAAAAGACAGGAAAGAGTCCCAGCTCATTTATAGTTGCAAATCTCACTGAACGAACACCTAAAGAGCAAATATATAAGAGAATTGCTGAAGCAGGTGAGAATATCGAACGCGAGAAAATCGCCTTACAAGCGATGCGCAACGCACTTGAAATTGGCGCACGAGTTGGCGCAAAGGAGACATTTCTTCGGCAGAATGCTTCAATTCTAAATTTAATAATTCGGATCGCAGGTGAAAAACCAACGGTCTACTTGGAGGATTTGGCCTCAAAAATCACTACTAGGCTGAAATCTAGGAGTGAAAATTTGGTGGGCCTTACATCTGCCCTGACGAAGCGTGAGCTAGAAATATTGCGCCACTTGGCCACAGGTAACCCAATTAGCGCGATTGCAAAAACGCTTCACATTTCGCAGAACACGATGAAGACTCACTTAAAGAATGTTTATCGCAAGATTGGCGCGAGTGGCCGAGATGAGGCGGTAGCAAAGGCGAAGGAGCTCTACCTGCTCTAAGAATTTCTGCGGGCTTATACTCAAGCCATGGATTTGGAGCTGCTAGTCACCCTGCTCGACCTCGCTGGCACATTCGCATTTGCCTTAGTAGGCGCAAGAATCGCAGCCAATAAAGGTTTGGATTATGGCGGGATCGCCTTTATTGCCGCTATCGCATCTCTTGCGGGTGGAACGTTCCGTAATCTCTTGCTC
>JBEINS010000196.1:0-1697 GCA_040377985.1 Candidatus Planktophila sp.
CCCAGTAGAACGCATGATGCGTGATGCCAAGCTAACTCAGATTTACGAAGGCACTAATCAAGTGCAACGAATTGTGATTGCGCGCAATCTTCCTAAATCTTAAAGCGCACTACTAAATCTGGCGTAGCTGCGGCATCTAGCGCAATGTCATGGGGTTCGCGTGGCAATTTTTGACTAGATAATTCGCCATCGTGGAGCAAACCAATTTTCCAAGCTTTAACTTTCGGCAAGAAGCGGTCATAAAATCCACCACCCTGACCCAATCGATAACCTTCTGAATCCATTCGTAGCGCAGGAACTAAGACCACATCGATAGCTGCAAAATCAGTAAAGGGTTGCCCAATTGGTTCGGAAATTTTTGTTTTGTGGTTAATTTGTGATTCATCGCCATTCCATTGCACCCAGATCATCTCGGATCCGTTGATGCACGGAAGCAGGAGAGTTTTCCCAGCTTTAATTAAGGTCTGATTTAATAATTTTGTAACTGGTTCATCGCCATAGGAAAAATAGCTAGCAATTACTTGGGCAGCTGCAATCTCGGGACTCTGTGCCAAATGGGTGAATTCAACCGGGATGAAACCATCATGACGTTCGACCCGATATCGCTTGCGCAACCGTTCTTTGTCAGACTTCACATCTTCATTCATAGTTAAATCCCTAAGAAGTATCGAGTTACAAAGTATGGTGGGATTATGTCAGAGCGCACAAAGGTAGATGAGTTTCTCACCTCGCTAATTTCCATTTGTAAGCCACTTGAATCATTTGATATGCCATTGCTCGATGCTCATGGAGCAACCTTGGCTAACGATGTTCATGCTGGTGAGCGATTGGTATTGCGGGCCGGAGCTCGTATCAGGGCTACCCAAATTGGCTTAGCTGCCTCAATTGGATTAGATCATCTACCAACTAGGCCACATCCGCGCGTAGTAGTTCTTTCAGCCGGTCCAGATCTAGTCGAACCTGGCAAGCAACTTACTGGTGATGAAGAGTATGAAACTAATTCTTGGTTGTTAACTACAGCCGTTCGCGAAACCGGCGCAATTGGTTACCGCGTTCACTCAATTCCAGATGATGAAGAACAATTGCAACGGGTAATTGAAGATCAATTAGTACGTGCAGATCTAATTATTATTAGTGGCGAACGCCAAGATGATTCATTCGATCTAATTACTCGCACCTTAGCTAAATTAGGCGATATCACCACAGTTGATTTAGCCATCGAAGCAAGTGGTCGCCATAACTTTGGCACTATCGGCCCGGATAAAACACCTGTCGTAACGCTTCCGGGCGATCCGATTTCGGCATATATCTCTTTCGAACTATTTATTCGCCCCATGATTCGCACTTTGCTAGGGGGCCGCAACAATTCATCGCCCAGCTGTTAAGGCGAAGTTAGAAAAGCCAGTTGCATCTACGACCGGGCTACGTTCATATATTCGCGCAATTCTTTCCGAAGACGGTGCTTCAGTGATGCCGCTTCCATCGCAAGATGAGCAATCAACACTCTCTGATGCCAATGCTTTTATTGCACTTTCTGAAAGTGATATTGAAAAAGCAATCGGGCAAGAAGTCACCGTAGTTGTGCTCGAGCGTCGATACATTTAAGTAGTTGTGAGCGATCGCATGTCTGATCAGAGCTGGCCGGTCGTTTTAAAAAGTAATGAATTAACCCTTCGCCCGTTGCGATTTCGCGACCG
>JBEINS010000095.1:0-4407 GCA_040377985.1 Candidatus Planktophila sp.
CGAGTGGGCCAACTAATTTAAGTTCTGGAATTTCTTGCAAGCGCTTTAAAAGATACCCGCCTAATTTCTGTTCATGTTCATAAATCTCTGCCATGCCGATTGCGGAAAGGTAATCAAGAGCTGCAGCTAAACCAACAGCCTGCGCCATATTTGGCACACCAGCTTCATGGCGTCGTGGTGATGGCGCCCAAACCGCATCTGCCATCGTTACAGATTCGATCATTGACCCACCAAAGAGAAATGGTGGTAGATCCTTAAGTAACTCTGCCCGGCCCCATAAAACACCGATGCCAGTTGGGCCAACTGTTTTATGGCCAGAGAAGGCAAGGAAATCAATCTCTAAATCTTTTACATTAACTGGCATATGCGGAACAGATTGGCAAGCATCGAGAATGACTACAGCGCCAACTTCATGCGCACGAGCGACGATTGCAGCCATTGGATTTACAGTTCCTAAAACATTTGATTGATGAGTTAGCGCCACTACTTTGGTAGTTGGCGTAATAATCTCAGCCAATTTAGAAAGATCTAAGCGACCATCTGGTGTTACTTCAAACCAAGCTAACTCAGCACCAGATCGCTTAGCTAATTGCTGCCACGGAATCAGATTCGCGTGGTGCTCCATCTCAGAAACTACGATGCGATCTGTTGAAGTTAAATTGAAACGATTATCACTGCCGCCATTGCTAAAAGCATAAGCAAGTAAGTTCAGGCTTTCGGTCGCACTTTTGGTGAAGATAACTTCGTCAGCACTGCCACCTAAGAATTTAGCCACAGTTTCGCGTGCACCTTCATAAGCATCAGTTGCCTCTTCAGCTAATTGATGCGCACCTCGGTGTACAGCCGCGTTGTGCATGCGATAGAAATTACTTTCAGCCTCAATTACTGAATTCGGTTTCTGACTAGTAGCGCCAGAATCCAAATAAACCAACCTTTTGCCCTCGCGAATAGTGCGCTCAAAGATTGGGAAATCTTGGCGCACTACACGAGGGTCAAAGGCCATATTTCTACTTGCTTACATACTCGGCATAGCCATTTGCTTCAAGCTTTTCAGCCAGCTCAGGTCCGCCTTCTTCAACAATACGACCATCAGCAAATACATGAACGAAGTCTGGTTTGATGTAACGCAAGATGCGGGTGTAGTGAGTAATTAGCAAAACACCTAGATCGTTATCAGCTTTGGCACGAACTACACCTTCAGAAACAATTCGAAGAGCATCAACATCTAGCCCTGAGTCGGTCTCATCAAGGATTGCAATCTTTGGCTTAAGTAGTTCTAGTTGCATAATTTCGTGACGCTTCTTTTCACCACCAGAGAAACCTTCATTTACATTACGTTCTGCAAATGATGGATCCATGCTGAGCGCAGCCATTGCTGACTTAACTTCGCCCACCCAAGTACGTAATTTTGGAGCTTCACCACGAAGCGCGGTTGCTGCAGTACGAAGGAAGTTAGAAACTGAAACGCCTGGAACTTCAACGGGATACTGCATGGCTAGGAATAAACCCGCACGAGCACGCTCGTCGACTGTCATATCAAGTAGGTCAACGCCATCAAGAGTCACAGTTCCGCCAGTGATCTGATATTTAGGGTGACCGGCAATTGAGTAAGCTAAAGTAGATTTACCAGAACCGTTTGGTCCCATGATTGCATGGGTTTCACCGCTCTTGATAGTTAGGTCTACACCCTTCAAGATTTCAACTGGGCCATTCTCAGTATCAACTGAAACTTTAAGGCCGCGAATTTCTAGTGTGCTCATAACAATCCCTACTTAACTTCAATGGTTACGGAATCTCCGTCAACCACTACTGCATAAACATCAACTGGTGCTACTGCCGGAAGAGTTAGAGCAACTCCGGTACGTAAATCAAACTCTGCGCCATGTAACCAACATTCAATTTTGAATCCCGTGACATCGCCTTCGGAAAGCGAAGCATCTGAATGGCTACATGTGTCACCGATAGCAAATACTTCAGATCCCACGCGTGTAACACAGATTGATTTGCCATCTTTCTCGATTAAAACTGGCTTGCCTTCAAGCAAATTAGAAAGTTTCAAATCACTCATTGCGCGCCTGCTTTTTCAAGCTCTTGATCAATACGAGTCATCAAGCGATCTTGAATCTCTGCATTACCAATTTCAGACACGATTTCGTTAAAGAAACCGCGAACAACTAAGCGACGAGCATCTTCGACGGCGATACCGCGTGACATCAGGTAGAAGAGTTGTTCATCATCAAAGCGGCCCGTAGTACTGGCGTGCCCAGCGCCGACGATTTCGCCAGTTTCAATTTCTAGATTTGGAACTGAATCTGCGCGAGCGCCATCACTTAGTAGCAAGTTGCGGTTTAGTTCATAAGTATCAGTACCTTCGGCAGCTGCACGAATAAACACATCGCCAATCCAAACTGTGTGGGCATCTTGGCCAGCAAGTGCGCCTTTGTAATTAACTCGAGATTTAGCATTTGGCACCAAGTGATCAACGAACATGCGGTGCTCGAAGAATTGCCCAGCTGTTGCGAAATAAACACCAAGTAGCTCGACAGATGCACCTTGGCCCTTGAATTCAACAGTTGGAAGTAAACGAACTACGTCTCCGCCAACTGTGACAATGATCGATTTAAAGGTGGCATCTCTGTCGACAATGGCATGCTGACGTCCGGCATGGATTGTCTTTGAATCCCATTCCTGCAGTGAAACCACAGTTAAGTTCGAACCTGGTTCGCAAATGATCTCAATATCTTCGGCAAGTAAATGATCACCTGAGTTTTCAATGATTAGAGTTGCTTTGGCATTTGCGCCAATGCGAAGCTGAACTCGAGAAAGTTCGGCATCAGTGAGGCCCCCAGCTAGTCGATGAAGTGAGATTGGTTCAGCTAGTTCAGTATTAGCCGCAATTTTCAGAACAGTAACTTCGGTGGCAGCTTCATGAATTCGGCCAACGATTACATCGTCAGTTACCGATTCAGCTGAAATCAATTCGCGACCAATTCGCTCAAAAGTTACCCCGGCAGGAGCGCTGCCAGTTAGCGCCAAAGTATTGCGAGCAGCTAATTTGAAAGTGCCATTGTGTAAGCCACCAAGACGTTTGAGCGGAGTAAACCGCCAAGCTTCTTCGCGCCCAGTAGGCGTTAAGTAGTTAGTAGTAAGAGTCGACATATTTAATTAACCAACCGCGCCTTCCATTTGGAGTTCGATCAAGCGGTTTAGCTCGAGTGCGTACTCCATTGGTAGTTCGCGGGCGATTGGTTCAATAAATCCACGCACGATCATTGCCATAGCTTCATCTTCAGTTAAGCCACGTGACATTAGATAGAAGAGTTGATCATCACTTACTTTGGAAACTGTTGCTTCGTGACCCATTGATACATCGTCTTCGCGAATATCAACATACGGATAAGTATCAGAACGTGAAATGGTGTCAACCAAAAGAGCATCGCATTTAACTGTGCTCTTTGAATGATGCGCACCTTCTTGCACCTGTACTAAGCCGCGGTATGAAGTACGACCGCCACCACGTGCTACTGATTTAGAAATTACAGATGATGATGTGTATGGAGCCGCGTGAACCATCTTGGCACCAGAATCTTGATGTTGACCTTCGCCAGCAAAAGCTAATGAAAGAGTTTCGCCCTTTGCATGTGGACCCATCAAGAAAATCGCTGGGTACTTCATGGTTACCTTTGAACCGATGTTTCCATCGACCCATTCCATAGTTGCACCTTCAGCGCATGTAGCGCGCTTGGTTACTAGGTTATAAACGTTGTTCGACCAGTTTTGAATTGTGGTGTAACGAACGCGAGCACCCTTTTTAACAATGATCTCAACTACAGCTGAGTGCAATGAATCAGACTTATAAATTGGCGCTGTGCAACCTTCAACATAATGGATGTATGAATCTTCATCAGCGATGATCAAGGTGCGTTCGAACTGACCCATGTTTTCAGTATTGATGCGGAAATAAGCTTGTAATGGAATATCTACATGTACGCCCTTAGGAACGTAGATGAAAGAACCACCTGACCAAACTGAAGTATTGAGAGCGGCAAACTTATTATCGCCAACTGGAATAACAGTGCCGAAATACTCTTTGAACAATTCTGGGTGCTCTTTTAGAGCAGTATCGGTATCAAGGAAAATAACGCCTTGCGCCGCTAAATCTTCACGAATTGAGTGGTAAACAACTTCTGACTCATATTGCGCTGCAACACCTGAAACTAAACGCTGCTTTTCAGCCTCTGGAATGCCTCAGCGATCATAAGTATTCTTAATTTCTTCCGGTAGGTCATCCCATGTAGTCGCTTGCTTTTAAGTTGAGCGTAAGAAGTACTTAATGGTGTAGAAGAAAAAACCGCTTAAGTCTGAACCCCAATTTGGCATTGGCTTCTTTTCGAAGATGGTTAAAAC
>JBEINS010000126.1:0-3333 GCA_040377985.1 Candidatus Planktophila sp.
ACCTTCAACTAATTGCACTTGGGTCTGCACAAAATCATTTGTCGCCGGCATTAAATTCAGGCCGATCCCCCACTTGGCGCATTGCAACTTCACAATCTCACTAAGTGCAACGCCGTTATTCAAAAGGTTAGTGCGATAGATGTGAGTTGCATAATCTTTATCGCCTAAGTTAAACCATTGCTCTTGCCCTAAATAGTGCGCCAATTGTTGCTGCACTACCCAAGTTTCATCTTTGCGACCCCAGCCTCGAACCAAATCTGATTCGCCAGCTAAGTTATAAATTACCGAATCTAAATCAGGGCAGATGCGCAGACCTTGCATATTGATATCGTCGCCATTATTAATGATCACCGAAATTTCTAGGTTATCAATTAGACGTAAACCTTTTAGAAAACGGGCGCCGCCAATTCCGCCTGCTAAGGCAACTACTTTTAACGGTGCACTCACAGGTACGATAATAGAGTGAATAGCGCTAGCAACCCCAATGCTTCATGGGATGTATTCCTGCCCCTGAAACAATTTGATGCGGGCAAGTCACGATTGGGCAATATTCCGGCAGATTTTAGAGTTTCACTGATTAAAGCGATGGCAGTTGACTTAATCGATGTATTGCTTCAAGTGCCCCAAATTTCGAGCATCACGATTGTCGGCGTTGATCACGAGCAATTAACTGATGCTGCTAATCCGCGCTTGAGATCATTTCCAATATCGCAACCAATTGATATCAACTCTGATTTACAGATGGCAATCGGTGATTCAAAACGAATTGCAATTTTCTTGCCAGATCTACCAAGTGTGAAAACTGTCGAGATCTTGCGAGCGCTGGAGTTAGCCAATACCCACCGCGCCTCTTTTATTGCAGATCAGAATTCAATCGGAAGTACTGCTTTTTTTAGTACCGTCGGGAAAGTTGCTACACATTTCGGCGCTAACTCAGCAGCAGCTCATCGCAGCGCACAGGCCATTGAGTTAATTGACCCAGAGTTCAAGGGCATCAAAGCCGACTGTGATGACTGGTCAGATTTACTGGCAATTAATACCAGCGATTTAGGTCACGCGACGCGAGCGTTAATGGAACATCATCTGCAAAATTAGCGATCGCCCTTTAGGATTCGCTACATGACTGAAACTATTGAACTTTATCCGGGCAAAGAACTTAAAGCTTTAACTGTTGGCATCATTGGCGGCACTGGCGCCCAAGGAACTGGCCTGGGTTACCGATTAGCCAAAGCTGGCTTCAAGATTATTTTAGGTTCCCGCGATGGCGCAAAAGCAGTTACAACTGCAGCCGAAGTTGGCCACGGAATTACAGGTGCTGGCAATGTTGAATGCGCTGCGCAATCAGATTTAGTAATCGTTGCGGTGCCATGGGATAGTCATAAAGAAACACTAACTTCGCTTAAGAGTGAGTTAGTTGGCAAAGTAGTTATTGATTGTGTTAATCCAATGGGTTTTGATGCCGGTGGTGCATTTCCATTGGCAGTTGAAGAAGGCAGCGCATGTGCGCAAGCGCAAGGAATTTTGAGTGATAGTCATGTAGTTACCGCTTTTAACCATGTATCTGCAGTTCTACTTTCAGATCAATCACTAGCTGAAATTGATATCGACATCATGGTTGTTGGTGACCACAAGCCAGCTACAGATTTAGTGCAGCAAATGGTTGATCAGATCGCTGGCATGCGCGGAATCTATGCGGGCAAGATGCGAAATGCTGGTCAAGTTGAAGCCCTTACTGCAAACCTAATTTCCATGAACCGCCGATATAAAACTCATGCCGGCGTTCGGGTAATTGGCGTTAATTAAGCAGTTATCTCGCCGCTCTTAGCTTGGGGAAAGTAATTCTGCCCAATACCTGAAGAACGCTTTGCAATCATTACGGTGCGCTTGTAAGACATGATTTCTTCGCCATCTTGATTTAAACCACGAGTTTTCATGCTGATGATTCCGACATTTGGGCGTGATGCTGACTCACGCGCATCTGTGCAGATTGATTCGGCGTAAAGAGTGTCACCTTCATAAAGTGGATGAGTTAACTTGATATCAGTCCAGCCTAAATTCGAAACTGCATTCTGGCTCATATCTATTACAGAAATACCAAGCACCATCGCAACAGTTAGACCTGAATTAACGATTACCCGACCGGCAGTAATTGGGTTTGATTTAGCGAATTCAACATTAAAGTGATTCTGATTTGTGTTGCAGGTAAGCAGCGTGAACCAAGTGTTATCGGCTTGACTGATGGTGCGACCAAATGGATGTTGGTAGATGTCGCCAACAACGTAGTCCTCGAAGAACCGACCTAAGACTGCCTCATGCTTTGTCATCGCTAATCCTTTTTTAATTCAATCGAAATGAACTGTTCCACTCTTAGGAACTGCATCTAATATGGTCAAATCATACTAGATGCCTTCACGCCTAGAAAGTTCGCAGACAGTTGCGCTCGGCCACAGTAAGGTGAAAACTAGGCGCATGGCAATCAATCTTGGCGGCGCCCCGTTAAACATAGCTAACGGCATTCGCGAATTCGCAATTGCATCGCCTAACCAAATTGCCATTATTGATGGTGCTAGATCAATTACCTATCGCGAGCTTTTCGAACGGGCTTGTCGGTTAGCAAATGCGCTGCTTGCAGCTAATTTAAAACGCGGTGTAGCTATTGGTGTTTTGATGGGTAACCGATTGGAATACTCCGAAGTTGCAGCCGGTTGCGCAATGGCTGGATTCCCAATCGTGCCAATTAATCCCCGCCAAACTGCCGATGAAAATACTTACATCTTTGAACACTCTGAAGCACAAGCACTGATTTATGACTCCGCACTCGCAGCTGTACTGCCAAGTAAATTGCCATCAACCGTTTGGGCAATTGATGGCACAGATACCCACCCAAACTACGAGAAATTAATTAACAACTACCCAGCTACCGACCCCGGCGTTGTAGTTGATGAGAACGAACCGTTCTGTATTGCGTACACCTCAGGCACAACTGGAAAACCTAAAGGTGTTTTGATTTCTCACCGCTCGCGCTGCTTAACTTTCTACGCAACTGCAATCGAGTGGGGACTTGGCCCAGGACGTCGCACTGTTGCCGTAGCTCCGATGTATCACGGCGCTGGCTTTGCATTTGGTTATGGCGCTGTTTTCACTGGTGGCACTTTGGTTATGCAACGCAAATTTGATCCCGAAGAAACGCTAAACATGATTGGGCAACATAAGTTGCAAACTATCTTTTTGGTGCCAACTCATGCCCAGATGATGCGGGCACTTGGCGATGAGGTAGTTGCATCAAAAGATATTTCATCTTTGGAAACTATTTACTTCAATGCTGCCGCTCTA
>JBEINS010000142.1:0-3023 GCA_040377985.1 Candidatus Planktophila sp.
GGCCTCATCTTTAAAAGTTGCAATACTGAGCACTGGTCCGAAGATCTCTTCTTGCACAGCAGCCGATGAATTTGGTAGATCAACAAAGGCAGTTGGTGGAACAAAGAAACCACTAGCTAGGTCTGCGCCACTTGGTACTTTGGCAGAGGCGATTACTTTGCCACCATCCTTCTTGGCTATTTCAATATAACTCAAAGTTTTCATCGCTTGTGCCTTTGTTACTTGTGGCCCAACTTGAGTACCTGATTCACGTGGGTCTCCCACAACTAAGTTCTCAAAGCGAACCTTTATTTGTGCAATGAATTGCTCTGCGATGCTCTCTTCGATGAATAACCTTGACCCAGCAATACACATTTGGCCGCAGGAACCAGTAATTCCTTCAACCACGCCATCTAGCGCGGCATCTAAATCAGCATCAGCAAAGACTAATTGCGCTGATTTTCCGCCTAATTCCAGGGCAGCTGGTGCAAAGTGCGCAGCTGCAGCAGATCCAACTGCTGCACCACTCTTATCTGAACCAGTAAAGACCACTAGCTTGGTACGCACGTCTGCCACTAATTTCTTTCCAACTTCTGGCCCACCAGTTAACACCTGCACCACGCCTTTTGGCACACCGGCTTCAACCAAGATCTCTTGCAGCTTTAGCGCTGTTAGCGGCGTCTCTGCTGCTGGCTTAAGAATTGAAACGTTACCAAAGGCAATTGCTGGCGCTATTTTCTTAGCTGCAAAAAAGTACGGAACATTCCACGGAATAATGCCAACTACAACTCCATATGGCTCGCGTTCGGTGTAGGCATGAAACTCACCAGGTACGGGCACAACAGTTCCGACTAACTTGTCAGCATAGCCACCGTAATACTCAAAACACTCAGCAGCTCTTATTGCTTCGCGCTTCGTATCTGCTAATCGCTTACCCGTATTTAAAGTTTCTAATTCAGCAATTTCATCGGCGCGTTCACGCATTAACTGACCAGCTCTGGTCAAAATGCGACCACGTTCACTCGCAGACAGATTGCGCCAGGTTGCAAAACTTGTTGTGGCTAAATCAAGGGCTGCATCAACTTGCGCTAAAGAGAAATCTGGGACATCAGCAATTTCAGCACCAGTGATAGGTGTGTAAATCTTGCTCATGCTTCCTCCTATTTAACTAACTCAGAAATCATGCTAGCGCGGGCAATGGTTTGCTTAACAATTTCTGGATTATTCGTATCGGCTGATAACTCGTTTAACCGAGATTTTCTAGCTTCATAGTCGGGATTATCCACGGTTTTATGATTTGTTGTGGTGGTTGGTTGCAAGAAATTGGCACAAAACTCTTTGCGTTCTTTGGCATATTGTGAAATTGGGCCAGAATCATTCAGCGCGATTGCCGCTTCCAGAGCCTTAACTAATGCGGCTGCATCTTGAACGCCAGAATTCAAACCCATGCCGCCATTAGTTGTTGTCAGATGTGCGGCATCCCCTGCCAGGGCTACGCGATCTACGCTGAATTCACGCGCAATTCTTTGGTGTGAGCGATAGACCTCGTATTGCTTTAACTCTAGATCGGCCAAAGAAACACCAGGAATTCGACTTAGCAATAGATCAATTGCCACAATAAAGTCTTGGGTTGGCTCAGATATTGAACCTCTATCGTCGCTAGAAATGTCTACACCCTCTAGCGGAGTAGTCATCGCGATTCGCCAAATATCTGGTGTTCTTATCATTGATAAGCGGCCAGTTGGTCCTGACCAATAAGTCACTGGCGCTAAACCGGGAAAATGATCTTCAAATTTAAACGGAGTAGCAACAACTGTTGTTGGGTATGGATACGTAAAACCATCTAGTTCAATACCAAGTGCTTTACGAACTGCACTGTGACTGCCATCTGCACCCACTAGCCAATCAGCGCGCACAGACTTTGTTACTCCGTTTTTGCTAACCTGAACGGAAACGCCATTTGAATCCTGATTCACTGATTCAATTAATGAGTCGTACTGAATCTCGATTTTTGAATTATTCGACGCTGCAGTGCGCAGTAATTTTAGAACCTTGTATTGCTCATATTGCAACCTAAATGGAAACTTGACTAAGCCATCTAGGCAGTCGTAATCGAAATTTACAACCTGTTGAATCTCAAGATCACGATATTGCAAAACTTCTACTTTGATTGCGCCCACAATAATTTCATCAGCTAGTCCTAGTTCATCAAATATTGCAAGGGTCGGCGGGTGGATTGTTGAGCCACGCCACTGTGGTGGAACTTCAATCGAATTCTTCTCTAAAACTAAAACTCGAATTCCTCTTTGGGCTAGACCTAAAGCTGTTACCAAGCCAACGGGGCCAGCCCCCGCGATGATTACTTGTGGCTCACTCATGAGTTGCTTTTCAGAATATGGTTATGCAGTTTATTCAGTGCGGCGCTGCCACTATTTGGAATCTGAGCTAACTGCTTCATCTCGCTAAATAAATTCCAAATACCAGCTATCTGACTCGTAACAATCGGAATTTCTACTGAACTAATCATCTCTTCAATCGGCTCAAGGCTCGGAACCCCGGTTCCGGCTACTAAAACCACGCGGTTTGGGCGTTTTTCACCGCTTCTACTTATGGCTTCTAGAAGCGTCTTGGCCATCTCAGATTTAGTTAAGTCATAGACATTGCCAGACTTATTGATCTCAATTAATTCAACTATTTTGTAGCCAGCACTGACCCAGAACGTGGTCATTTCTTTGGAGAGCCAAGCCGGATATGGCGAGATTAAAACTAATTCTTTCGCGTTTAGCGCTTGTAAAACTTTGGCTACCGAACCCGCGGCAGATACCACTGGTTTGCCTAATTGCTCAGAGGCCTCGTCTGTCCACTTCTTATCACCGCTTAGGCCAATTGGGTAAGACGAACCAGTGCACGCAACTAATACGCCATCTAGATCTAGACCTTTTAAAGTATTGATTGCCTCAGGTAAATCAGAACGGTATTTGGTTAACCGCTGTTTCATATCTAGATCAGGATAATTTGGAAACCGCGCAATGTATGGAAAGTAA
>JBEINS010000076.1:0-5303 GCA_040377985.1 Candidatus Planktophila sp.
GGTAAGAGCGGTACTCGCACCCTTACCGAAGATTGGGCAAACACGATTCCCGTTAACTTCGCCGCCCGCGTGGCAGTTGAACCAAGTGAAGTTATGGAACGTGTTGAACTTCGTAAACTAGATCGCTCTGAAGCGTTCGCCCTAATCGCATCGCGCGAAGCTTGGAAAGATGCTGGCTCACCTGAAGTTGATAATGAGCGCCTAGGCGTTGTTATCGCGTCCGGCATCGGTGGCGTTACAACTCTGCTTGAGCAATATGATGTTTTGAAAGAAAAAGGCGCTCGCTCTGTTAGCCCTTACACAGTGCCGATGTTGATGCCTAATGGTCCAGCAGCACATGTTGGTCTCGAATTTAAAGCCCGCGCAGGTGTTCATACTCCTGTTAGCGCATGCGCATCAGGGGCCGAAGCAATTGGTTATGCATTTGAAATGATTCGCAATAATCGCGCCGATGTAATTATCAGTGGTGGCGTTGAAGCAGCTATTCACGCGCTGCCGATGGCTGGATTTGCTGCAATGAAAGCACTTTCTACTTGCAGCGATGCACCTGAGCGTGCTTCACGCCCATATGACTTAGATCGAGATGGTTTCGTTTTAGGTGAAGGTGGCGGCGTATTAATTCTGGAAGAGTACGAACACGCTAAAGCACGTGGTGCCAAGATTTATTGTGAGATTGCTGGTCAAGGTTTAACTTCTGATGGCTTCCATATTGCTGCGCCAGATCCTGATGGCAGCGGTGTGCAGCGCGCAATTAAGTTCGCACTTGCCGATGCTGGCATCTCAACTAAAGATGTTGTTCACCTAAATGCACATGCGACCTCAACACCTGCCGGCGATGTTGCCGAAGCTAACGCTCTTCGCTTAGCACTTGGCGCAGATGCCGATCACGTTGCAGTTTCAGCAACTAAATCTATGACTGGTCACTTATTAGGTGGTGCCGGTGCAATCGAATCAGTATTCCTAGTAAAAGCAATTCAAGATCGAATGGCGCCGCCAACCATTAATATTGAAAATCTAGATCCTGCTGTAACTGTCGATGTAGTTCGTGATAAACCACGCGCACTGCCAACTGGCGATATTGCAGCGCTTAACGATTCCTTCGGTTTTGGTGGACACAACGTCGTATTAGTCTTTAAGTCAGTTAACTAACATGACGATCGACGAGCGCGATCCAGAAGTTCGCATCGCAAAATTATTAGATAACGGAAAATTCGAACTACTTATCCCCCGCACAGATTGCGGAATGGTTGCTGCTACCGGTGAAATCAAAGGCAATCGAGTTGTAGTTTTTGCATCCGATGCCACGCTACAAGGTGGCGCTCTTGGTGCTGACGGTGCACATGTAATCGTTGAAGCCTATAAATCAGCTATGGGAAGTCAGTTACCAATCATCGGAATTTGGCACAGTGGTGGTGCGCGATTACGCGATGGAGTTTCATCGCTAAGTGCATTCGGTGAAGTTTTCCAATCAATGATTACAGCAAGTGGTCGAATTCCGCAGTTATCACTGGTACTTGGACCAACTGCCGGTGGCGGTGCATATGGCCCAGCGCTAACTGACGTTGTTGTTCTAGCGCCAAATGGTCGCATCTTTGTAACTGGCCCCGATGTGGTTAAGAGTGTTACTGGTGAAAAAATTGATATCGCAACACTTGGTGGCCCTGATGCACATCGCAAGAACAGCGGTGTTGCTCATGTTATTGCCCATAGCGAGGAAGAAGCATTCGCTGAGATTCGTGACTTAACTTCACTCTTTGCAGATCAAGGTCTTTTAAATACCGATTTAGTTGATGAAGATTTGGCTAAGTACGTTCCACCAGTATCCAAGCGCGCATATGAAGTGCACCCACTGGTTAATGCGATTCTCGATTCTGATGCCGAGAAATTAGAACTATTACCAATGTGGGCAGAAAACATGACAACTGTTTTGGGCCGACTAGGTGGTCGCACAGTTGGAGTTCTTGCTAATAACCCGCAGCACTTAGGCGGCGTGCTTGATTCTTCGGCTGCCGAAAAAGCGGCCCGTTTCGTTCGTACTTGTGACGCGTTCGGTATTCCACTAGTTGTAATTGCTGACGTTCCGGGCTTCTTGCCTGGTGCGGGTCAAGAATGGGAAGGCGCAGTGCGTCGTGGCGCTAAGTTATTACACGCATTTGGCGAAGCAGTTGTTCCGCGCGTAACTCTGATTACTCGTCGTGCCTATGGTGGCGCATACGTTGCGATGAATTCTAAATCCCTTGGAGCTACTCGAGTATTTGCTTGGCCGACTGCTGAAGTCTCAGTAATGGGCGCAGTTGCTGCGGTGCGGGTACTTCACCGTCGATTATTAGCTGATATCCCACAAGAACAACGTGAATCTATGGAACTTGAATTAGCGGCCGAACATGATCGCGTTTCCGGTGGCGTAGAACGTGCAATTGAAATTGGCGCAGTTGATGAAATCGTTGAGCCAGCGCTTACTAGAAGTACGCTAGCAAAAGCAATTGCCGCAGCGCCTCATCGAAGAGGCAACCACGGCAATATCCCGCTTTAATTACTAGCGATTAATTAGTTTTAAAAGTAACCGAAACTGTTGAAGTAACCGTCTTTTCAATGGTGCCAGTGTCATAAGCGCCATAATCAGCAGTCTGATTTGAATCAAGCGAAGTTACTTGGAACGGCCCGCTCTTGACATTAATTACTGCACCGACTGACCCGCCTACAGCTTTAGTAATTGATTCGGCACGAACACGAGCGTCTTTCATGGCCTCACCAAGTAACTTAGGGCGAAGATCAGAAAGAGTTGAAATGTAGTACTGCGGCCCATAGTTATTAATTGGCACGCCAGTCTGAAGTAAGTCACCGATTCCTTGGCTCAACTTAGAAACCAATTGCACATCCTTGGTGCGAACTGTTACATCGCGGCTAGCTCGGTAGGAAAGTATGCGCCCGGTGCTGTTGCCATTTACATATTCTTCATTGGCATAAGTAGAAACCGCGCCTAATGTAATTTGGTCATTAGTTACGCCGCCATTGGTTAAATAGCTGGATAAAGCAGTTACGCCATCGGCTACCTTTGAAACTGCAGTATTAACTGTTGGCGATGATTGCGAAATAGATAGCGTCCAAACTGCTTTATCGGCAGTTGCTTCGACTTTGGCCGAACCAGTAACTGTGATGCCATCACTTGCGCGCGATGCGAAACCCGCACCAACTTTCATAAGTCCGCCACCTAGCGCAATGGAAAGAATTACGGCGGCGGCAATTAAGACAATACCTTTATTGCGCTCGATGGACACCTTGCTATTTTCTAAGTTTTGACTCATAACACCATTCTACTGAAAACCTAGGGCTAACGACAGAATTCAGATAGCTTGTAGCGGAGCCACCTCTCGCTGATCAATCGCCCGCAGCGGTTCAAGCACTTCTTCCCAAGGTTTGCCCAGAATTCGGTTAATCGCATCGCGTAATTCATCTTCCTCGAATGAATTACTCAGCGCGTTAACTACTACTGAATCGGTGAGCAAGATGTTGCCAGCTCCATCTGTCTGATTACGCAAGATGCCGAGCTCTGGCAGGAATCTAAATAGTTCGCCTTCATTATTGGTAGCTTCAAAAATCTCAAACCTTAAGTAATGCCAACTAGATAGTGCGCTACAGAGTTTTGCTCCGTTACCGGCTAAATCACGCCATGTTATTTCGGTGCGATAAGTGCCAACGAAGTTTGGTTGTGGGCGCCATTGAATTTGCACTGAGTTGCCCAAAATATCTTTGATCGCCCAATCAATATGGGTACGCAAAGCAGAAGGTGCGCTATGAATTATTAGCGAACCGGTTGATACAGCGTTATTCGTGGGCGAAATTCGCTCCATTTAGCTCTCCTAGCAAGGGCACTTGATGCGACCTTCCCCAGCCCATCGGCACTTACTAGTGCTCTATTTGTACACCTACGAGGCTTTAACTGTCTAGATCGCAGGTATCAGGGGTTGATTTGAGCGTAATCTCGTGAAAAAAACTTTAGGTGAACTCGCAAGTAGGAGGTACGCTTTGCCCTAGTCGGACGCTTTATCAGTACCCGTTTCATGTTTTACATATTCGGTATAGCTGTAGCAAGAGGAAGACCGTGATTCGAGGATTTCTCGGAACACCCCCATATCGAAGGATAGTAAAAGATGGCAACAGGTACAGTTAAGTGGTTCAACTCTGAAAAGGGATTCGGTTTCATTGCAGTTGATGGTGGCGGACAAGATGTATTCGTTCACTACTCAGCAATCCAAGGAAACGGTTACAAGAGCCTTGAAGAGGGTCAGTCAGTTTCATTCGAGGTCGTACAGGGTCCAAAGGGTCCTCAGGCCGATGCAGTGAACGCTAACTAATAGCAACCGCTAGCTTTATGAGAAAGCCCCGCACATTGTGCGGGGCTTTCTTCATTACATCTACTTAATTATTTCTTTGGTTCGGGCGGAAGCTCGCCAACTTTCTTCTTTGTAGCTTCTACCGCCTTTGCTGGTGATAAATCTTTTCCTGCTTTCCATGCATCCAAATATTTCCATGGCAATACCGCACCGCGTCTGACCCACCATGTATCAGCAGGTGTCGGCCATGAAATCCCAAAGTGCAAATGTGGTGATGTTCCGCGAGCACTACCGGTTGCGCCAACAGAACCCAGCCTCTGACCAGCTTTAACAGCTAGCCCTGGTTCGATAGTTTTGTAGATCGATTTCAAATGTGATCCGTAATATCGAACACCATCAACTCCGATGAGTGAAACTGATAACCCTCCGCGAGTGATTCCGGCATTAACTTTTCCGGACCATGTATCCACACGATTTACTTCATCGATGACTCCATCAATCGGGGCCACAAATGCACATCCAGACTTAGCCAAAATATCTGTAGCAGCGTAATCATGATGGGCGCGTGCATAGTTCACTTCACACCCGGCTACAGGAAAAACATAAACTGGTGCAGCTTGAGCAGAAATCGGTAGCAAGAAAGAAGTTGTGAGCACAGCTGCTGTAAGAAAACGGAGTTTCATGGATTTAGGTTAACGCCGACCTATCTAATTTTGCAGTAACTGCCATATGAGGGACTGTGAGCGCCCACACAACAACCAAGGCCATCCAGAAGAAATCGTCATTAAATTCATTACCGATCAGCGCCAATACTCCTGCAATCAGAAATGTTCCGACCAGAGCAGGGGTGCCAGGCAATACAGCAGATAAGAAAACTTTTCTAAGATTTCCATCCCTATAGCCACGTTGGGAAGATTCAAGCGAAAGAGTCAACCGCGCTGTATGGCGCATCGCATGCCAGCATCCGAA
>JBEINS010000030.1:0-8733 GCA_040377985.1 Candidatus Planktophila sp.
AGCACGTCCTGATGGAAACGCAGTTGAAACTGCAGCAACTGGTAGTTCGTGTGCGCCAATCGAATCTAAATGTTGGCGGGCAATGCCAACCATGTCGTTGTAAACACAGACTGCGCCAACGCGGGGCACCGTTAAATCATTGGGGTCAGGGCGAAATGCTTTAGAACAAAGCGCTTGCACTTTGCCTGGCGTATCGGCGCCTTCCAGAGTTGTTAAATCAACCATTGAGATTGCGGTATCAATTGCCCAAGCTTTACTTGTGGTCTTAATGCTGCGAGTTGCCAACATGGCAGCGCGGGCTTCAGCGCCGACTTGATCGACGCCGGTTAGCTGCTTTAAATAGTTGCGGAGCGAAGAATCACTGCCATCGACGAGGCCATAGAAGCTCATGGGACTGCGCCTTTCGATGCTAATTAAGTGTGAGTAACGCCTGTAAAGGTGATCTTAGTTCATCGAGGACCTTTTGGGCACTTACCGAATCTGGGGCGATAACTTCGACGTAACACTTCATCTTTGCCTCGGTACCACTGGGGCGAATAATTATCCGAATTCCACCAGCTAGCCAAATTCGCAAGCCATCAGTTGCCGGCAATTCATTACTTGGTTTTTCTAGATCATCAATACTTTCAATGGCCCGGCCAGCAATCACTTGAGGCGGATTAGCTCGAAGTCCAGTCATCAACTTAGTTACATCGCTAAGTTGATTTACTCGGATAGATATTTGCTCAGTTCCATGGAAACCATGGCGAGCCCATACCTCATTTAGTAGATCAGTAATTGTTTTATCTTGGCTCTTTAAATCAACGGCAATCTGCGCCAACATAAGAGCTGCCGACAAGCCATCTTTATCATTAACAGTTTGGGCATCTACACAATAACCGAGCGCCTCTTCGTAACCAAAAGTTAAATTTGGAATCTTGGCTAGATATTTAAATCCAGTTAGCGTTTCAGTGAAATCCAAATTGTAATGTTTAGCAATCTTGCTCAAGATCGAGGACGAGACAATTGAATTTGCCAGTATTCCTGATTTGGTATTGCGGGCAATTGATTCACCCAAAACCACACCTAGCTCATCGCCACGAAGCATGCGCCAACCAGTTTTCGGATCCTTAATTGCTGCCGCACAGCGATCAGCATCGGGATCATTGGCTATTACTAAATCAGCATCAAATGCTTTGGCAGTCTCTAGCGCTAAATCAATGGCACCAGGTTCTTCGGGATTCGGAAATGCCACAGTTGGAAAATCTGGATCTGGATCAGCTTGCGCATCAACCAAAATTAGCGAGGCAAACCCAGCTTTATGAAATACCCGTTGCAAAGTCTTAGTGCCAACCCCATGCATCGCGGTGTAAACAATTTTAAGATCAGCCGGCCTTGGCCCTAACAGCGCAGTGCGAGTTGTGTATTTATGAACGATCTCTTCATCTAATACTTCCCAGTCAGTGCCACGTGGCTGTGATTTAAGCGAAGTTACTTGATCGATCTGGTTTGAAATTGATTTATCTGTTGGCGTAATAATCTGGCTACCGCGATATTCAATGCCATCAACGGTGCCACCTAAGTAGACCTTGTAACCATTGTCTTGCGGTGGGTTATGGCTAGCAGTCACCATTACGCCAACATCAACGCCTAATTCATTTACCGCAAACGCTAAAACTGGCGTTGGTAGCGGACGGGGTAAGACATAAACTTTCAGGCCAGCGCCACTAAAGATCTCAGCACTAGTTTGCGTGAAATCTTCAGAACCATGACGCGCATCGCGACCAATAACCACACTAGTTAGACCGCGTTCTTTCATATAGGCAACGAGGCCAGCTGCGGTACGACCAACAACTGCATTATTCATGCATGAGGGACCGGGGCCAATTGGACCACGTAATCCCGCAGTTCCAAATTGTAAAAAGCCATTAAAGTATTTACGAAGTTCTACTTCGTTATCGATATCTAGCAGGGATTGTAATTGCGCTGCAGTTTTTGGATCCGGATCATCTGCAATCCAGGCTGAAACTTCAGCAGCTAATTGTTGATCCATGTTCGCAGTTTGACTTAAACTAACTTTGGGATAACGTTTTTCAATAACTTACCCATGCGATCTGCGGCTGCTTTACCAGCTGCAATTACTTCCTCATGGTTTAGCTTTTCACCAGTCACGCCTGCTGCCGCATTAGTCACTAATGAGATGCCAAGAACTTCAGCACCTAGGGCATGAGCGGCAATTGCTTCAGGCACAGTAGACATACCAACTAAATCAGCGCCCATTCCGCGCATCATCAAAATCTCAGCTGGAGTTTCATAAGTTGGGCCGCGCCAGTGCACATAAACACCTTCAGCTAAAGAATCATCTTCGCCCTTAACGATGGCGCGAATTCGCTTGCTATATAAATCTGTTAAATCAACAAAGTTGGCACCTTCAAGCGGGGAAGCTGCAGTTAGTGAGATATGGTCACGAATCAAAACTGGTTGGCCAACTTTATAGTTTGTATTTATGCCACCGCAGGCATTGGTTAGAACGACAACTTTGCAACCTGCTTTAACTGCAGTGCGAACGCCATGAACTACCGGTTCCATTCCTTTACCTTCGTAAAGGTGAGTGCGACCAAGAAAAACTAGAACTCGAACTGCTTTACCGTTTTCGATAATTTCATATGAGCGAACTTTTCCAGAGTGTCCCTCAACTGCAGGTGCTAAAAATCCTGGCAATTCGTGCGCATCGCATTCAAACTTTGGTGTGCCCAAAGCATCGGTTGCGCTAACCCAACCGGAGCCCATTACTAAAGCGACATCGTGGGCGGGGACACCTGACCGTTTTGCGATTTCAGCAGCGGCAGATTCAGCGTTAATTAGCGGTTGGCTCATGCCTCAATAATGTCACAGAGCACGGTGCCGCTAGTAACGCTCTCGCCAATTACCGCAGTTAAGTTAGAGATCACACCAGAGCGATGAGCCATTAGTGGCTGCTCCATTTTCATGGCTTCAAGCACGATTACTAGATCGCCTTTTTCAACGCTTTGGCCTTGGGTTACTGCAACTTTTACGACCGTGCCTTGCATTGGGCTAGTTAAGCCCACGCCACCGGAACCGCCAGCGAGTGCATCTTTGGCACGGTGGCGCTTCACAACTGGTTCTGGTGCGTGTACCAAGATTTCAAAACGCTTACCATTAATTTCTGCCACTAAATGATCAGCTGCTGCTTTGGTCTGTGCTTCTAGCGGCAGGATCTTAAATTCCGGAATCTGGTTCTTAAATTCTTTTTCGATGTAGCTGGTGTAGACCTTGAATTCATCGGTGAAAGCTGGATCTTGCAGAATCGCTTGATGAAATGGAAGCGCAGTTGCCATTCCTTCAATTGTAAATTCGGCAATGGCGCGACGTGCTCGAGTAATTGCTTGTTCACGTGTTGCCCCAGTGACAATTAATTTAGCGAGCAATGAATCGAAGTTTCCAGTTATGGCGTCACCAGTTCGAAAACCGGTATCTACTCTTACACCTGGGCCAGAGGGAAGTGACATCTTGGTGATCCGACCAGGGGCGGGCAAGAAAGAACGACCTGGATCTTCACCATTGATTCGGAATTCTATGGAGTGTCCACGAATTACTGGATCGGTATACCCAAGTTCTTCGCCTATTGCGATGCGGAATTGTTCTCGAACTAAGTCGATACCAGTTACTTCTTCACTTACTGGGTGTTCAACTTGCAAACGGGTGTTTACTTCTAGAAATGAGATCGTGCCATCAACGCCTACTAAGAATTCACAAGTTCCGGCTCCGACATAACCGGCTTCTTTCATTATGGCTTTAGAGGCGCGGTAGAGCTCTTCATTTTGCGCCTCAGTTAAGAATGGCGCAGGTGCTTCCTCAACTAATTTTTGATGACGGCGTTGCAATGAGCAGTCGCGCGTACTAATTACTGCGGCATTACCGAATTTATCTACAAGTACTTGAGTCTCAACGTGACGCGGTTTATCTAAATAGCGCTCAACAAAGCACTCACCACGACCAAAGCCAGCTATAGCTTCACGAACGGCTGATGCAAAAGCTTCTGGAATTTCTTCCATTGTGAAAGCGATCTTTAGTCCGCGACCACCGCCACCATGCGCAGCTTTGATTGCCACAGGTAGGCCATGTTCTCTAGCAAAGGCAATTATTTCATCGTGGTTATTAACTGGATCAGCAGTTCCGGCTACAAGTGGTGCGCCAGCCTTGGCGGCAATTTTACGAGCTGAAACTTTATCGCCAAGCGCTTTAATTGCAGCAGGCGGGGGACCGATCCAAATTAAGCCAGCATCAATTACTGCTTGCGCAAAGTCAGCGTTTTCAGAGAGAAAACCATAACCAGGGTGAACTGAATCGGCACCAGATTTCTTAGCGATGGCAATTAGCTTCTCGATATTTAAATATGTCTGAGCTGCAGTCGTGCCACTTAATGAATATGCCGAATCTGCCATCTGCGCATGCATTGAATCACGATCAGTTTCGGAGTAAACCGCAACACTTTCAATGCCATGGTCGCTACATGCGCGAATTACGCGAACTGCAATCTCACCGCGATTAGCAATTAGAACACGTTTCATCCGAGCTCCTTTACTTGCGGCCAGGTGTATCCAAGTTCAGTCATTGCCGCACGCAGGAATGGCATTGAGATACCAACTACGTTTGTGTAATCGCCTTCGATGCTTGGGATAAATGGCGAACTAAAACCATCGAGAGTAAAGCCACCTGCAACATGTAATGGCTCACCAGTTGAAACGTAATCGGCAATTTCTAGATCAGTCATATCCGAAAAAGTGACTTTAGTAGTTACGCGATCTGAAATCTCGCGGTCTTTACTGGTATCAATAATGCAATGGCCAGTATGTAATAAGCCTGAATTACCACGCACCCGACTTGCTCGTTCAGTGGCTACATCTGCAGTCCCTGGTTTTCCGAGTGAAACTCCGTCGAATTCAAAGGTGGAATCACACGCAATAATCACCGCATCCCCAGAAATCTGTTCGCGAACCGTATGTGCTTTGGTGATCGCCAGGGCAATGACCATGTCGGCAGGTGACATCGCATTGAAAAAGTCAGTCTCTTCATCGACATGGCTAACAATGATCTCTGGTTTCAAGCCAGCTGACTCGAGTAGTCGTCTGCGTGAAGTAGATGCTGAAGCTAAAATCAATCTAGTCATCTTAGAAATTACGTCCTGAACCGAACTTAATTTGGTGTGGGAGTTGGGTTCGCATTAAAGGCATCGCCCAAACACTTCGCTTAACAACCGGTTTTAGTTCTTCACGTTTGTGATTTGCCAGCGCAATTTCTATTGCAGCTAGCTCATCGGCAGAAGGGTTGCCGGCGGTAACGCTAAATGTGGTTTTTGGCGCAGTCATTAGAGTGGAATGTTTCCGTGCTTGCGAGGTGGCAGTGCATCACGCTTTGTCTTTAGCGAGCGGAACGCCTTAGTGATGTATTCGCGAGTTTGGCTTGGTTCGATAACGGCATCGATATATCCACGTTCAGCTGCTAAGTAAGGATTAGCTAAAGTTTCGTTGTACTCAGTAATTAATTTAGCTCGCTTGCTTTCTGGATCTTCGGCATTTTTTAGCTCACTGCGGTAGAGAATATTTACCGCACCTTGAGCGCCCATAACTGCAATTTCAGCACTTGGCCAAGCTAAATTGATATCGGCGCCAATGTACTTAGAGCCCATCACAATAAATGCGCCACCATAGGCTTTACGCGTAATCAAAGTAACTAATGGAACAGATGCTTCAGCGTATGCATAAAGTAATTTAGCGCCGCGGCGAATAATGCCATCCCACTCTTGTTCAGTTCCGGGCAAGAAGCCAGGCACATCAACCAAGGTAAGAATTGGAATATTGAATGCATCGCAGAAACGTAAGAAACGCGCTGCTTTTTCGCTGGAATTGATATCTAGCGTGCCGGCCAATTGCTGCGGTTGATTAGCAATGATGCCAACTGATTCACCTTCAATGCGACCAAAGCCAACTACGATGTTTGGTGCGTACAAAGAATGTACTTCGAGAAATTCACCTTCATCAAGGAGCGCTTGAATCAATACCTTCATGTCATAAGGTTGATTAGGGCTATCTGGAATCAAAGTATCTAGTGCGTTATCGGTTAACTTCTTTTCCAAGCTCTCAGTAGCCGGCAAATGTGGAGCGCCATCCATGTTGTTACTTGGTAAATATGAAAGTAGCGCTTTGACGTAATCGATCGCATCATCTTCATTTTGCGCTAAGTAATGCGAATTACCAGTCTTGGTGTTGTGCGTATGAGCACCACCAAGTTCTTCCATGCCAACTTCTTCGCCAGTTACTGTCTTAATGACATCTGGTCCGGTAATAAACATATGTGAAGTCTCATTAACCATCACAGTGAAATCTGTAAGCGCTGGTGAATAAGCAGCGCCACCTGCGCAGGGGCCAAGAATTAATGAAATCTGGGGAATCACGCCAGATGAACGAGTATTTAATCTAAAGATGCGGCCATATCCGCTGAGAGCCGACACTCCTTCTTGAATACGAGCACCACCAGAATCACTAATTCCGATTAAAGGCATGCCATTCTTAAGAGCGTATTCCATGATTTTGACGATCTTCTCGGCCATAACTTCGCCGAGACTTCCGCCCATAACAGTGAAATCTTGAGAGAAGAGTGCGATATTGCGACCATCAATTGTGGCGATGCCAATAATTACGCCATCTCCGTACGGGCGATTCTTCTCCATGCCGAAATTGACTGAACGGTGTCGAGCAAATTCATCGAACTCAGTAAAAGAACCAGGGTCTACTAGTTTTTCAACGCGCTCGCGCGCAGTCATCTTTCCTTTGGCATGTTGCTTATCAATCGCACTTTCTGAACCAGCATGGACCGCTTCGTTAAGGCGATTGCGAAGATCTTCAATTTTTCCGGCAGTAGTATGCAGATCTGGCTTCATGCCCCTACGTTACTAGTTATGGAGGTCGAAATGGTTCGAGAAGCACTAAATGAGAGTGCGATGAACGCAACATTGCGCGGCAGTTACTGGCGGGTAAGCGTTTTTCAAAGCGTTACATCCACCCAAACCGAACTTATCGGAAAAGAAAATCTGCAACACGGCGATGTCTACGTAACAGAATTTCAAAGTGCTGGCCGAGGCAGATTGGATCGCACTTTCGAAGCAAAAGAATCTAGCGCACTTCTTTTTTCAATCTATCTCGAACCAAAGCGAAGTAAATTGGAGTGGAGTGTAATTCCATTACTAACAGGGCTTAGTTTAGTAAATGCACTAAAGAGTTTAGATGCAAAAGTAGCGACTAATTTAAAGTGGCCGAATGATTTACTGATCGGAGATAAGAAACTTGCTGGCATTTTGGTGGAAGCCAGAGATAACGGAGTCGTAGTTGGTATTGGCCTTAATGTCGCTATGAATAAATCTGAGTTACCCGTGCCAACAGCTACATCATTAGCGCTAGAAAATTTCGCTGAATTAAATCGCAACGTTATTTTGCCTGAGATTTTAAAGAACTTCGCACTAACCATTGGGCTCTGGGAGAGTGGATCGAGTATTGCGATCGAGCAGTACCGCCAAGTTAGTTCTACTCTGGGTAAAGAGGTTGAAGTTCACTTGCCTTCGGGTGAAATCCTCAATTCACGTGCGATGGGAATCAATGAAATGGGCGAACTGCAGTTAGCCAGCGGCGCTCGAGTTAACGTAGGCGATGTGATTCACCTACGATAGGCAAGTGAAATCGTCCTTTCCTCGTGTGGGCATAATCGGTGCCGGCCAACTTGGCCGAATGAGTGCCGCACCTGCAGCAGCGCTAGGAATCGATCTAGTTTTACTCGCGCAATCTGCAACTGATTCTGGCGCGCAAGTCGCTGCATTTGAAGTTGGCGATTATCGCGATCTAGTTCAAGTTCGTGAATTTGCCAAGAATTGTGACTTACTTACTTTTGAGCATGAACTTATTCCGATCTCAGTGATTAGAGCTCTAGAAAATGAGGGCGTTAAGTTCTATCCAACTTCGGAGAGCTTTATTTACTCGCAAGATAAAGCTGCAATGCGTGAAAAGTTGGCAAATTATCTAGCCCCTAAATGGCAAGTTGTCACCAAAGCAGATGAAGTTTTGGAATATCCAGTCATCGCTAAGTCAATCTCTGGTGGTTACGATGGTCGTGGCGTCTGGAAAGTTAACTCCGAAAGCGAACTTGCTAGGATCTTGTTAGAAAATCCCAAGTTACTAGTTGAAGAATTAATTGATTTTGATTTTGAAATTTCGGTTATGGTGGCACGTTCGCCACACGGACAAGCCGCAACCTGGGCGCCTACTCAAACAGTGCAAAGTGATGGCATCTGCACCATGACGATTGCGCCAGCTCCCAATTTATCCGAAGCACTTGGCCAACAAGCACAACAAATAGCACTTAGTATCGCCGCTGAAATTAAATTAGTTGGGGTCATGGCGGTTGAAATGTTTGTCAAAGGCGACCATTTGTTTATCAATGAGTTAGCAATGCGTCCACACAACTCTGGTCACTGGACAATCGATGGATCTGTTACAAGTCAGTTTGAGCAACACTTGCGGGCGATTCTAGATTTGCCCCTAGGTGATACCTCGATGACTGCGAAGTATGCCGTCATGGGAAATGTTCTAGGTGGCGACAAGCAAGATATGTATCGTCCTTACCTGCATCTGCTTGCTCGCACGCCGAAACTAAAGGTGCACCAATACCGCAAGGACGTTAAGC
>JBEINS010000060.1:0-6179 GCA_040377985.1 Candidatus Planktophila sp.
ATGTTGGCGGCGGCACTAAGTGGCGCATCGTAATTCATTTAACATTCGTAGCTTCAGGTGTTCTCTTTGCGCTAATGGATTGGATCGCTGATAAGCGTGAGTTTCACGGCATAGACAAGTAATGCGCCTTGACGTATTAGCAGCACTTTCTGGATTAATGATCGCGCTTCAGGCGCGTGCGAACGGCGAACTTTCCTATCGCCTAAATAATGGACTTGAGGCTGCACTAGTTTCATTTGGCTCAGGACTTTTAATCATTGCTGTTATTTCACTTTTTCATAAGGGCATAAAAGAAGGAATCACCAATCTACGCGTGGCAGTTAAAGCTAAAGAGATTCCGCGTTGGCGTTTATTTGCCGGAGCCCTTGGCGGAACTTTTGTAGCGTTTCAAACTCAAGTAGTACCAATCATTGGTGTGGCAATCTATTCAGTTGCATCCATTGCTGGCCAAACTGCCATGTCTTTATATGTAGATCGAATTGGTTTAACCGGCGGCGGCAAGAAGTTAATCTCAAGACGTCGAATTGCTGCCGCGGCTTTGACGGTATTGGCAGTCTTGGTTTCAGTTTGGGATCGCATTGACGCTAAGAATTTATCAATGTGGGCAGTATTTTTTGGGGTTTTGGCAGGTGCCATTGTTGGTGTGCAAAGAGCGCTTAACGGTCAGATTAACGAATACTCCAAACAGAGCTTTACTACTTCGTTACTAAATTTCATGATGGGCACCAGCTTCTTGGTGATTCTTTTAGTAATCGCAGTTATTGCAAATTGGTCTGAACTCGCACCACTGCCAGCCGGCCCATGGTGGATTTATACCGGCGGCATAATTGGGGTTATTTACATAGCCTTTACTTCAACCATCGTGCAGCATTTAGGTGTACTAACTTTCACACTCTTTAGCGTTGGCGGTCAACTAGTTGGTTCGCTGCTAATTGACTTAATTTCACCAACAAATGGTGTAAATGTCAGCGCCTATTTAGTAACTGGAATAGTTATGACTTACTTTGGGGTGATCGCTGGAGGCGTAGGTAATTCACGAATCCGGAAACCAGCGAAAGCGCAATAAAAAAGAGTGCAATTAATTTAGAGTTTTCATCAATCCAAGGGAATTGAACTGCGTAGTAACCCAGCAAAGTCATTCCGACTCCCCAAACAAAAGCGCCAAGAGCATTGGCAGTTAAGAAGCGGTAGTAATTCATTTTTGAGACACCAGCAATTGGTGGCACAAAAGTTCTAATCCAAGGATAGAAGCGGGCAAACACAACTGCCCACCAGCCATACCGCGCGTAGAAACGTTCAGCACGTGCAATCATCTTTAGGAATCCAGGCCGCTTACTTTTCTCTAAATATGAGCGTCCGACAGTGCGACCGAGAGCGAAGCCAACTTGGTCACCCATGAAAGCGGCGAAGAAAATAACTGATACCAAAAGCAAGATGTTTACGTTATTTGTAGAAGCCGCAACTAGCCCGGCAAAGAATAAAAGTGAATCACCTGGAATAAAGAAAGCAACAAGTACTCCGGTTTCCAAGAAGATGATTACGCCCATGAAGATATAGAGCAAAAATGGTGCCATCGAGCTTAAAAACCCTTGGTAAGAGGAGAAATCCATTAACAGCTCTTCTTTACCGCCGCTGCAACCGCTGTGACTACCTGAGGATCAAAGACGCTTGGAACGATGAAGGAGGCATTTAATTGTGATGCGCTTACACAATCAGCAATCGCTTCAGCTGCTGCAATCAGCAACGTGTCAGTGATCTTGTGTGCATTTGCATCGAGCAACCCACGGAAAATTCCAGGGAAGGCTAAAACGTTATTTATTTGGTTTGGCTGATCACTTCGACCAGTAGCCACTACGGCTGCATATTTACGTGCAATTACTGGGTCAATCTCAGGATCTGGGTTTGCTAGCGCAAACACAATTGAGCCAGTGGCCATTGCAGCGATATCTGCTTCGACTAATACGTTTGGTGCACTAACTCCGATAAATACATCCGCATCTTTCATCGCGTCATGAATATTGCCACTGAAGTTATTTGGGTTGCAGTTGTCGATAAACCATTGACGCATTGGGTCATGATCAGCTTTAGTCTCTTTACAGATAACACCATCTTTATCAAAAGCAATAATGTTTGTAGCACCGCTCTTAGTTAGCAAACGAGCGATTGCGGTACCAGCAGCACCTGCACCACTCATGATGATCTTTACTTGGGATAGATCTTTCTTAACTAATTTTAATGAATTGCGAAGCGCTGCTAGAACTACAATTGCAGTTCCGTGCTGATCATCATGGAATACTGGGATATCTAGAAGTTCACGTAGTCGAGCTTCAACCTCGAAGCAACGTGGCGCTGAGATATCTTCTAGGTTAATGCCACCATATACCGGCGCAATTAACTGAACAGTGCGCACGATTTCATCAACATCTTGCGTATCTAAACAAACTGGCCAAGCATCAACATCGGCAAAGCGCTTAAAGAGCGCAGCTTTACCTTCCATGACAGGCAACGCTGCGGCTGGGCCAATATTGCCTAAGCCCAAAACAGCTGAACCATCAGTTACAACAGCGACGGTATTTCGCTTAATAGTTAAGCGGCGAGCATCGGCTGGATCATCAACAATTGCTTGGCAAATACGCGCTACGCCAGGGGTATAGGCACGAGAAAGATCATCGCGCGTCTTTAGCGGCACCTTTGATTGAATTTCTATTTTGCCACCGAGGTGTAATAAGAAGGTGCGATCTGAAACTTTACGAACTGTTAAATCTGGGTGCCTAGAAATCGAGCTAGTAATTACATCAGCATGTTCTTGATCAACGGCATCGCAAGTAATATCGATTACAACGCGCTCTAGAAGAGACTCAACCACATCGAGTGCGGTAATAGTTGCACCTGCACCACTTATTACAGCCGTAATTGCAGCTACTGGATGTGTATCAGGATGTCCTTCAACACGGATTGTGATGCCATATCCAGGACTTGTACTTGCCATTTAGACAACACCATACAAACGATCACCAGCGTCGCCCAGACCAGGAACGATGTAACCATGTTCGTTGAGTTTTTCATCAAGTGCGCCAGTTACTAACTTAATATCAATCTTGGCATCTTTAAATGCATCTTCGACAATTTTAATTCCTTCAGGTGCTGCCAAGATACAAACTGCAGTTATATCTGATGCACCACGTTCGATTAAATAATTAAAGGCCGCAACCAAAGTTCCACCAGTTGCCAACATTGGATCAAGTACGAAAACTTGGCGACCAGTTAGATCTTCTGGCAAACGGTTGGCATATGTGCTTGCTTGTAAAGTTTTTTCATCTCGCACCATTCCCAGGAATCCAACTTGAGCCGTTGGCAGCAACTTAACCATGCCTTCTAACATTCCGAGTCCGGCTCGTAGAATTGGAACTACAACTGGAGCTGGAGAAGCCATTTTAATCCCAGTGGTTTTTGTGACTGGTGTTGTAATTTCAACTTGTTGTGTACGAACATCTCGGGTGGCTTCGTAGGCCAGCAGCGTCACAAGTTCTTCGACTAAGTGTCTAAAAGTTGGTGAATCAGTTTCCTGATCACGCAGAATCGTTAATTTATGCGAAATTAGTGGGTGATTTGCTACGTGAACTTTCATAACGCAAACCATACAGGGGTTTCTTTCCGCATAAATAAGTGCCACTATGTCCGTATTGGAACTCTCGGGAAGTTCCTTCGTGGCGAAGCGGTGAGGGGTGGGAAAGTGACTGAACTCATTAACGAAGTCGATATCGCCATTGAAGCCTGGCACGAAGATGGCCGATGGACGCTAGCCAATCTGCCTGATGCCCAAGATTTACCCGCAATTATTGATCGCCTTAAATCACAGCAAACAAATGGCGGCGCAGTTGCCCTAATTTCAATTGATGAAGAGTTTTTCATTTTGATCCGAGTGCTCGGCACTCATATTTATATGTTCTTAAGTGATATCTCTTGCGCACTTGATTATGAAGTTGCCGAAGAATTTCTGGAAATTGCAGATCTTGATCAACCAACTGATGAAGATGAACCACTACCAGCAGGCCATAAAGATATTTTTGCCGATCTTGGAATGCCACACATGGAGCTACTTGCCCTCTGTGATGACAGTGAACTATTTCCAGATGAACAACTAGAAGCTATTGCCAAACGGCTAGGTTTTGGTAGTCAGTTTGCGGAGCTCCTAGAACTTTGATTCATCAAGATTTAATGCGTTCAGCAATTACAATTGCCCAAAGCGCTCTAAAAACAGAGGACGTACCAGTTGGTGCGTTAATTGTTGACTCTGAAAATAATATAGTTTCAACTGGTTATAACGAACGTGAAGCGCATCAAGATCCAACAGCACATGCTGAGATTGTTGCTATCCGTCGGGCAGCACAAAAACTAGGTACTTGGCGATTAGATGGCTGTAAATTAGTAGTAACACTTGAACCTTGTGCAATGTGCGCAGGTGCAATTGCGCAATCGCGAATAAACACTTTGATCTTTGGCGCCTGGGATGAAAAAGCTGGCGCAGTTGGATCAGTTTGGGATGTTCTTCGTGATCCGCGCGCTATTCATAAAATGGAAGTTGTTGGTGGAGTTCTTGAAGCAGAGTGCGCTGAACTGTTAACTAACTTTTTCCGCCAGTAATATTTTGAGGTATCCTCACTCACGGTGGCGTGTCTGAGCGGCCAAAAGAGCACGCCTCGAAAGCGTGTGTTGGGGAAACTCAACCGTGGGTTCAAATCCCACCGCCACCGCCAATGTATTAAGTAAGCGGCTACTTAAGTAGTTCGTATGAAGGATTCAAAATAGTCATCTTGCCGTCGTTATCGGCAACCATTCCTTCTGCGCGTAATTCGGTACCAATATCTAGGCCCCGGATCTCGCGACGACCTAAGAATTGCAACGTTACGCCACCAGTTTCATCCCAAACTTCCACATTAATAACTGGCGCCGCCCCGCTTGGTGCGGTGCGAATAGAGGTAACTCGACCCTGAATATGTGCGCGTTTACGCCAAGTAATGTTTCCGATCGGGGTCATGTTTTCTGCGTAATGGCTAACTGGTTCAGCAGATTGTGCAACTACAGACTTAGCTTCAGCTTTGACAGCAACTGGTTTAGTTGCAACAAGTGAATCTTGTTTGCGATTCTCAACGACAAGTGATTTACCAGAAATCATTTTGGAAACATCAAACGGCAAAATCGTTGCAACAACACGAGATAATTGAGAAATAGGCGCTGCAATATCTTCAGCAGTTTGATCATGTAGCAATCGACCTAAGAAGCCAGAATAAGAACGTCGAGGCAATAAAAGAGTTAATTCAACATCTGGTTTTTCAGTCATACGAATTGCATAATCAAGCGCCGCATTAGGCAATCGACGATCAGGACAATCAATTAATTCAAGTTCGACATCATCTACGGCATCGGATGCGGCCCAAGCTGCTTGAATACTTGCCGCACGACGATCATCGATTACAAAGTGAACTGCAGAAATTTTGCGAGCATTTAAGGTGCGGGCGTAGCGAACAACGCTAATGGTTGCTAGATCTACTGAATCAACCAAAACTGTTACGTCATGACGTGTAATTGAAGTAGCGCGCTGTTGCTCGCTCTTAACTGTCAGCGCTTTCTGTTCTGCGGTGTATTGACGGTTTAATCTAAGGAATGACACGACCATAATTGGTGAGACGACCAAAACTATCCAAGCGCCTTGAGTGAATTTAACAACCGAGAAAATAAGCACGATTACTAGTGAGACCGAACCAGCCAAGCCGTTAATAACGAATTTTATTTTCCAACTATCACCCCTGTGCGTGTGAGCGTGCTTCGCCATTCCGAAACCAGCCAACATGAATCCGGTGAATACGCCGAGTGCGTAGAAAGCCACTAAATGCTCAACTGAGCCAGCAGTAATGATTACCAGGAAGATTCCGCCGCCGGCAAGGAAGAGAATTCCGTTAGAAAACGCTAGTCGGTGGCCACGCTTGCTTAGTTGACGAGGTAAATAACCATCAGAGGCCACGAAGTTACAGAGCAATGGGAACGCGCTATATGTGGTGTTTGCGCCGGCAAAAAGGATAAGCATCGTTGCTAACTGAACCAAGATGAACATACCTTGCCCGAATGTTCCGGTTCCAACAGCAGCCTTTGCGATCTGCGAAATTACTGTCGGCGTACCC
>JBEINS010000089.1:0-4737 GCA_040377985.1 Candidatus Planktophila sp.
GAAACGCACCAGTTAAGTTCGCGTTAATTACATCTTCAAAATCTTCATCGCTCATGCGCATCGACAGGGTGTCCTTGGTGATGCCAGCGTTACACACCACAATCTCTGGTGCGCCCCAAGTTTGCTCAATTAAGTCAAAGCCAGCATCTACGCTTTCGGTTGAAGTGACATCCATCTGTACCGATTTATATTCAGTCGGCGCTGGCCCAGATCGATAGGTGACGATTACCGTAAAGCCAGCTGCAGATAGAGATTTAGCGATTGCCGAACCTATCCCGCGATTGCCACCAGTTACCAATGCGATTGCGCTCATAGTCGGCAAGGTTACTCGTTACTTCTGCGTAAACCTAAGAACACATCTACTCTAGGCACATGGCTGATGAGATTTTTGATGTAACCAACGCCCAACCTGGTTTGAGCGGTGATCAAGGGGCTCGCCAGAAAAGATATTTCATCTCAATGATGGTCCGTACTCTTTGTTTCATCCTTACGGTGATTACGCCAAGTCCATTTCGCTGGTTCTTCCTAGCTGGCGCAATAGGACTGCCTTATATTGCAGTAGTAATCGCAAATGCTGGGCGCGAAACAATGGCGCCTGGTAGAGCCGTGATCAAAGAGAAACGTCGCTCGATTTCTTAAGCTCGAACTACGATTAGAATCTGGTTATGCGCGCTCGTGAAAAATATGTTTTTCTCAAGTCACTTGTGGCGCTCGCACTTATCTGTCTCTGCTTAATCGCCGCGCAATGGCAATACCATCGTGGCGTCGACCGACATGCACGTAACTCCATGATTGAAGCAAACATTGCAGCGCCAAATATTTCTCTGGCCTTGGCGACGAGCGACTTGGGAAAGAATGAGTGGCGCACAGTCAGTACAACTGGCTCATTCGATGCTAGTCAAACAATCTTGTTAAGGAATAGATACTTCGAAGGTAAATATGGTTTTGAGTTTCTCACACTTTTTGTAACACCAAACGGTCAGCAGTTCTGGGTTGATCGCGGTTGGTTGGTCGCTGGAAAAGATGCCTTAACGGCACCAGTGATTCCCTCAACGCCAACTGGTGAGGTCGAGGTTACTGGTCGCCTTCGATTAGATACATCGCTGCCGCGCGGATCATTCTTTGCGCTACCAGCTAATGGAACTGGCTTAATCAGTAAATGGAATGCGCAGCAGGAAGTTGTTACCGAAGGTTTTTATCTGGACTTACTAAATGGTTCAACGACTGAACTAACCCCAAACGTGTCGGCACAACTACCAGAACTAAGCGATGGCCCTCACATGGCATACGCACTGCAATGGGTTTTCTTTGCCGGCTTAGTTGGTTACGGACGAATTCTAATCCGCAGATCCAGATAAATCCTGCCGATTGTAAAGTTCGGCATATAGACCATTTTTCGAAACTAATTCATCGTGAGTGCCACGTTCAACAATTACGCCTTTTTCTAGAACTAAAATCTGGTCCGCATCACGAACTGTGCTTAATCTGTGAGCAATCACCAGACTAGTTCGCCCCTTAAGCGCTGCGCTTAAAGCTTCGTGCACGAGCGCTTCATTTTCTGAATCCAAGTGCGCAGTTGCTTCATCGAGGATTACTACCTGCGGAGATTTCAAAAGTAACCGAGCAATTGCCAGACGCTGTTTTTCACCACCAGATAAACGATGCCCGCGCTCTCCTACCATTGTGTCAAAGCCATTTGGTAGCGAAGAAACTAAAGACCAGATTTGCGCTGCCTCGCAGGCTGCCTGCATTTCTGCTTCGGTCGCATCCGGCTTGGCGTAACGCAGATTTTCACCGATCGTGTCATGGAACAAATGCGCATCTTGCATTACCACGCCAATGTTCTCGCGTAGTGACTTCATGGTCAGATCGCGAATATCAATGCCACCAACTTCAATTGATCCGCCTGTCACATCGTAAAGACGTGGAACTAGCGCGCTGATTGTGGTCTTACCTGCCCCAGATGGACCAACCAGCGCAGTCATAGTTCCTGGCTTGGCTGTGAAAGTTAGCCCATTTAGAACAACGCCACTTTCAACAGTTTCAGGTTTTGCCACTGACTCAAGAGATGAAAGCGAAATTTCTTCAGCTTTTGGATATGCAAACGAAACACTTTTAAAATCAATCGCGAAATCTTTGCCTACTAATTCTCTAGCATTCGGACGATCTTGCACCATCGGTGCAAGATCTAAAACTTCGAAGATGCGTTCAAAGGAAACTAGCGCTGTCATAACATCGATACGTACATTAGAAAGAGCAGTAAGTGGTCCGTAAAGGCGCGCTAACAAAGCCGTAATCGCTAGCAAAGTTCCAACGGTTACCGTGCCATTTATCGCGAGGTGTCCACCTATGCCATAAGCAATTGCGGTCGCGATTGCAGCAATGCTAGTTAACGCAATAAAGAAAATTCGGTTGAGAAGTGCTATCTCAATACCAATATCGGCCACTTTGCGAGCTCTCGAACGAAAGTAGCTTTTTTCATCGCTCTGTCGGCCATAAAGTGAAACCAACATGGCACCAGAAACATTGAAGCGCTCAGTCATGGTTGAAGACATTTCAGCATTTACGTTAAATGACTGCCGGGTTAAAGATTGCAGTTTCTTTCCGACCCATTTAGTTGGGACGAGAAATAGCGGTAAAAGCAGCAGCGAAACAATCGTGATCTGCCACGACAGAACCAGCATTGTGCCAATTACCAGGACCAAACTCACTGAGTTGCTCAGCACGCCAGAGAGAGTGGCAGTAAAGGCCTGCTGCGCGCCAATGACATCGGAATTGATTCGCGAAATGAGTGCGCCAGTCTGGGTGCGCGTAAAGAAGGCAACTGATTGCCGCTGCACATGTTCAAAAACTTCTGAGCGCAGATCGTAGATGAGACCTTCACCGATTCGAGCCGAGAACCAGCGACCAAAAATGCTGATCAGTGCATCGAAAATTGCGATAAAGGCAACCGCTAAAGCTAACTTAGTAACCAAAGCGCCATCTTTGGGAATTACGCCTTTATCAATTAACTCACGTAGCAAAAGCGGTGAGGTAACTATGAGCAATGCTTCAATAACAACGGTGATTAAGAAAATTGTAATGTATGTCTTGTATGGCTTTGCGTAGGAGGCAATTCGCTTTACGGTACCAGGCTTTAACTTCTGATTCTTAACTGAAGGATCTGCGGTCATTGACCGAAAGGTCATCCAGACGGCTTGATTAGACATTTATCAAACCGTGAAGCCGAGAGCGCGCAGCTGATCTCTTCCGTCGTCAGAAATCTTATCTGGACCCCAAGGCGGCATCCATACCCAATTGATTTTCACATCACTAGTAAGTGGCGCAAGTGCTTGACGAGTCTGATCTTCAATTACATCTTGCAGTGGGCAAGCTGCCGAAGTTAGCGTCATATTCAAAATTGCAATGTTGTTTTCATCAACCATCACATCGTAAATCAAGCCTAGGTCAACCACATTGATGCCGAGTTCGGGATCAACTACATCCTTCATCGCCTCAGTTACATCATCAATTGCTGCTGTCATGGCATGTCCCCTATTTATCTTCTATGAACTAGTCGGAAGTCTATCTATAACTTGGCTTGAGCTTGCACAACTGCATCTTTATAGGCCATCCAGCCCAATAGCGCGCACTTGATTCGAGCCGGAAACTTTGAGACCCCAGCCATGGCAACGGCATCTTCAAGGATCGCATCGTCTCCCACCATGGTGCCTTTGCTCTGCATTAACTCAGTGAAGTTATTAAGAATCAGATCTGCCTCAGAAATGCTTTTGCCTAACAATAAATCACTCAAGATCGAAACGCTGGCCTGCGAGATTGAACAACCCACGCCATCCCAAGTAATCGCTGCGACTTTATCTCCACTGAGAGCAACGTTAAGAGTTATCTCATCACCACAGCTGGGATTTACATGGTGCACTTGAGCATCATAAGTAGCTGCCAACCCTTTGTGCTGCGGACGCTTGTAATGATCAAGGATGACTTCTTGATAGAGGCTATCTAGTTGCATTACTTGCCACCGAAATACTTTTGAGCTCCGAGAATTCCTTCGATAAGCGCATCTACATCTTGCTCATCGTTATACAGATAAAGCGAAGCCCGAGTTGTAGCTTGCACGCCTAACTTGCGAGTTAACGGCCAAGCACAATGATGACCTGTTCGCACAGCGATGCCTTGTGCATCCAGGAACTGACCTAGGTCGTGCGGATGGATTTCACCAAGCGTAAATGAAGCCACTGCCCCGCGGTCTGCCATGTCGAGCGGGCCAACTAATTTAAGTTCTGAAATTTCTTGTAAGCGCTTTAAAAGATACCCGCCTAATTTCTGTTCATGTTCATAAATCTCTGCCATGCCGATTGCGGAAAGGTAATCAAGAGCTGCAGCTAAACCAACTGCTTGCGCCATATTTGGCACGCCAGCTTCATGGCGTCGTGGTGATGGCGCCCAAACCGCATCTGTCATCGTTACAGATTCGATCATTGATCCACCGAACAGGAATGGTGGTAAATCCTTAAGCAGCTCTGCTCGGCCCCATAAGACACCGATGCCGGTTGGGCCAACTGTTTTATGCCCAGAGAAGGCTAGGAAATCAATCTCTAAATCTCTAACATTAACTGGCATATGCGGCGCAGATTGGCAGGCATCGAGAACTACGACCGCACCTACTTCGTGCGCACGAGCGACGATTGCAGCCATTGGATTTACAGTTCCTAAAACATTTGATTGATGAGTTAGCGC
>JBEINS010000077.1:0-5227 GCA_040377985.1 Candidatus Planktophila sp.
AATCCATAACCCGACGAATCGCAGCCGTTACCTTTGAACGCATGCGGAGATTAGCGGCCGGCTTTTCACGACGCAGATCTAAATAGCGATACTTCAAACGTACTTCTTCAGAGATATTCGCTTCATCGCCACTATCAACCGGAAACGGAAGAGCAGCAGCTTCGCTAAGCACGATAACTTCATCGGCCATTATTTCAATTTCACCTGTTGCAACATTTGTATTCTCGTTACCAGCTGGGCGTTCAGAGACAACACCAGTGATCTTCAAGCACCATTCAGCACGCAACATATTGGCGATAGCTTCATCGCGAATAACCACTTGCACCCAACCAGTGGCGTCACGGAAATCAATGAAAGCAACTCCGCCATGATCGCGGCGACGCGCAACCCAGCCAGCCAATGTAATGGTCTGCCCAACTTGGCTCTTGCGGATCGTGCCTGCCCCGTGTGTACGGATCAATTTAGCTACCTAGCTTTCCGTTAGTTCAACAATTGCAAAGACGTAGCCGGCACCTATTTCAAAGCACTGGCCAAGGAGTCAAGTCTAACCGAGTTGGCACTACCGCTGCTCATCTCTTTGACTTCAACGACCCCACTGGCGATCTCTTCATCGCCAATTACTAGTGAATAACGAGCGCCACTCTTATCAGCTATCTTCATCGCTGTTTTCAGTGCGCGGTCACCGAATGCCAACTCAACTTTAAAGCCGGCAGCACGTAACTCAGCGGCATACTTAAGGGCAGCCGATTTAGCTGCTACGCCCATTGGAATAATAAATAGGTCACTTACAAAAGTCTCTGGAATAACTACGCCTTCGGCTTCAACGGCAAGTAGTGCGCGATCAAGTCCGATACCAAAGCCAATTCCAGTTATATCTTGGCCACCAATTTCGCCCATCAAACCGTCATATCGGCCGCCACCTCCGATACCTGATTGCGCGCCAAGTAGATCGTGCACGAATTCAAAGGTGGTGCCGGTGTAATAATCAAGACCTCGAACCATGCGGGGATTAATCGTGAATGAGATGCCCATAGCGGTTAAATGCTTTTGCACTTCAGCAAAGTTAGCTTTGGATTCTTGCGATAAGTAATCTAACAAAATTGGCGCTTTTACCATTAGGTCGCGAACTTCATCGCGCTTATCATCGAATAACCGCAATGGATTTAAATGTGCGCGTTCTTTAGTCTCTTCATCGAGCTCAAGGCCAGCGATGAATTTAACTAAATCAACTCTATGCGCAGCTCGTGATTGGGCATCGCCCAATGACGTCATCTCTAAGCGATATTTAGTAAGACCTAATTTTTTAAATCCGGCATCTGCAATTGAAATTACCTCGGCATCAAGGGCGGCATCATGAGTTCCGATTGCTTCAATACCGATTGAATAAAACTGACGGTATCGACCTTTCTGCGGGCGTTCAGCTCGGAAGAATGGTCCACAGTAATAAACTTTGGCAGGTAAAGAGCCACGATCTAAGCCGTGCTCGTTTACTGCGCGCAGCGCACCAACGGTTCCTTCCGGGCGCAAAGTTATTGAACGGCCACCACGATCTTCAAAGGTGTACATCTCTTTAGAAACCACATCAGTTGAAGCACCGATGCGCGTAAATAGTTCGGTATCTTCAAAAATAGGTAGCTCTAGCAATTGGTATCCGGCTGAACTAATTGCGCCCTCTAAAGTAGAGCGCACCCATGCAAAAGCGTTGCTGCGCGGTGGCACATATTCACTTATGCCCTTAGGTGCCTGAAACTTCATCATCTACTCGCTCTCGCAGCTTCAATTAAATATGGGTTGTTCTTACGTTCATAACCAATCTTAGTTTCTTGATGATGTCCCGGGAGAACTCTTATCTCATCATTTAGCGGTAAAACTTTCTTGATCAGCGTTTTCTGCATATCTGAACTAGACCCAGTTGGCAGATCCGTGCGTCCGATTGACCCGGCAAAGAGAACATCGCCGCTCAGCAGCGTTTGGTCATCTACTAAAAACATCAGCGAACCTCGCGTATGACCTGGGCTATGGATGGCCTTAATCTTCAAGCCGACTAACTCAAACTCTTCGCCGCTTTTCAATTCTTTTACCTCTTTTGGTTCAGTAAAAGTCATGGCGCCTAACATTGATGCGAACTCAGGGCTGACCGCTGCTGCTGGATTCAGTAAAAGATTGCGATCTTCGCTGTGAATGTAGGCCGGAATTCCGTAACCATCACAGATAGGCACGACTGAAAAGGTATGGTCTAGATGTCCATGCGTTAACAATGTAGCTACTGGCTTTAAGCGATGCTTGTTGAGCAGATCCGCCAATTCCAGCGATACATCTGGCATTCCTGGATCAATGACGATGCATTCAGAACCTTCGCCCGTTGCCAAAACCCAACAGTTGGTGGCATACATCTGGGCTGGAAAGCCTGCAACTAGCATCCTCACCCCACCCTTCCACGCTCAATTCCGCAGTCTTGAATAGACCCATTGGAAATACCCTAGGCGGACAGGGTACCTTTACCTTTCCAACCAACGACGTAGTGCGGCGATGATTTCGATCATTTTTGTACATCGTCACCCAAATGATTCGCCATCTATCAATTAACCCAATAGCGAAGGCTCTATCGAGAATTTCTCAAGAGCTACCGCGCTGAAAGGATCCACCATGACCGAGAATCCAATTACACCCACCCAATCCCCCGCAGTTGTATCTGCAGCATCAGCACTAATTGGGGACCCGGCTCGATTCGGTCGCGTTGGCGATGATGGCACTGTCTATGTAATTACCCCAGAAGGCGATAAGCCAGTTGGTTCATACCCTGGCAAAAGTAATGACGAAGCTCTTGCTTACTTCGTCCGTAAATTTGAAGCGATTGCGTCTGAAGTTGCGCTGCTATCTGCGCGCATTAAATCTGGCGCGATGGTTCCAGGAGATGCAACAACTGCCGTTGTTAAATTACGCGAACAAGTTCGCGAACTAAACGGCGTTGGCGATCTAGCTGCGCTAGCTGTTGCCGTTGAACAACTTTCACCACTAATTGAAGATCATCGTGGTGCTTATGAGGCAAAGAAGGCAGCCGAAGAGATTGTTAAAGCCGAGCGTCTAGCTCAAGTATTAATTGAGAAAGAAAAAATTGTTGCTGAAGCAGAATCACTTAGCGATTCAACTAGCTGGAAAGTAACTGGCGATCGCCTGAAGGCGCTACTCGATGAGTGGAAGTCAGCACCACGTCTAGATAAGAAGACTGATACCGATCTCTGGAAGCGCTTCTCATCTTCACGCAATAAGTTTGATAAGCGCCGTCGCACACACTTCGCATCTCTTGAAGAAGTAACCGCTGTGGTATCTGAAGCCAAGAAGAAATTGGTAGCCGAGGCTGAAGCGCTAGCAACCTCAACTGATTGGGTTGCAACCGCTCGTCGCTTCAAAGCTCTTATGGATGCTTGGAAAGCTGCCGGTCGCGGCAAGATGAGTGATGACACGAAACTTTGGGCTCGCTTTAAGGCTTCACAAGATACCTTCTTTGCAGCCAAGAATGCTGATCTAGAAAAGCGCGAAGTAACCATGAGTGCAAATCTAGAAAAGCGTAATGCGCTAATTACTGAGATCGAAAAACTCCTCCCAATTACCGATTTGGTTGAGCAGAAGAAGGCACTTCGTGAATTGCAGAACCAATGGAGCAAGATTGGCATGACCGCTCGTGATAAGCGCGCAGCTCTAGATGCCCGCTTCGAAGTTGTCGAGGCGGCATACAAAGAAGCCGAAGCAACCATTTGGCGTAAGTCTGATCCTGCTGCAAAGGCGCGCGCTGCCGATGTGGTTCGCCAACTTTCAGAGGCAATTGCCAATTATGAAAAGGCAGCTGCAAAAGCCACTGCTGCTGGAAATACTAAGAAGGCACAAGAGGCTGCTGATTCAGCAGTCGCTCGTAAGGTATGGCTAGCTGAAGCTGAAAAGAATTTAGCTGAATTTAGTTAATTAATTGTTGAAGGTTCGATACACGTCATAGACGCCTTCAATATTTCTAACTGCACTAAGTACGGCATCTAGATGCGTTGCATCCGCCATTTCAAAAGTAAATCTTGAAATTGCCGTGCGATCTTTTGAAGTTGTTACCGAGGCACTCAAAATATTCACATGCTGTTCAGAAAGCGTGCGAGTTACATCCGCCAACAGCCTTGCTCGATCAAGTGCTTCAACCTGAATATTTACAAGAAATACGCTGGCTGCGCCCGCTAACCATTTCACAACTACAACGCGCTCACTTTGGTTATTTTTCAAATCTCCAGCGTTGATGCAATCACCCCGATGCACGGATACCCCGTTACCTTTGGTTATAAACCCCATGATCAAATCGCCTGGAACTGGCGTGCAGCAACGGGCTAACTTCACATACACATCTCCGATGCCGGCAACTTCGATCGAACTACTTGAACGTCTAGATGTTTGAACGCCGGTTGGAAAAGTTGGAACAGTTGCTTCTGGGTGTGAATCTTCCTCCCCCATTTATGCGATTAACTTTTCAATAATCGAAGCGGAAGAAACATGACCGTCGCCTACTGCGCTATATAACGCAGAGATATCCGGGTAATGCAGTTCATGAGAAAGTTCAAGCAAAGCATGACCCGCAAAAATCTTTTGCAGCGGCAGACCGGCTTTGCGCATCTGACGAGCAATCGATTCACGCCCAGCCTCAATGGCTTCTTCGCGGCGCTCTTTGCTAAACCAAGCTTTTATCTTCGAACGCGCTCGTGGACTTTTAACGAAGTTAAGCCAATCGCGACTTGGCGCAGCATGCTCACCTTTATTTAGAACTACCTCAACAACGTCGCCGTTATTTAATTTAGATTCCAGCGGAACTAACCGGCCATTTACTTTTGCCCCAGCACAACGATTTCCAACATCGGTATGTACGGAATAGGCAAAGTCCACTGGCGTGGATCCACCTGGTAGAGCGATAACACTGCCCTTTGGCGTGAACACGAATACTTCAGGTGAACCTAGATCAAAACGCAACGAATCTAGGAATTCAGATGGATCTTCGGTTTCCTTCTGCCATTCGTGTAACTGGCGCAACCAAAGCATTTCCGGCGAGGAAGAATTAGCCTCATCGCCTTGCTTGTATTTCCAGTGCGCTGCGATACCGAACTCAGCACGAGAATGGATGTCATATGTACGAATTTGGATTTCGATAGCTTTACCGCTTGGACCAATCACAGTGGTGTGCAGCGATTGATACAGATTG
>JBEINS010000165.1:0-2601 GCA_040377985.1 Candidatus Planktophila sp.
CCTGATGCGCATGCGCTAACAGGAGTATGAACACCTGCGCGGGCTTTAAATTCGAGACCAACATGTGCTGCTGGACCACTAGGCATCAACATCGGAACTGTGTAAGGGCTAACCGAGCGAGCACCTTTTTCTTTCAAAACATCATATTGCTCAAGCAGAGTTGTAACACCACCGATGCCCGATGCAATAACAACGCCAAGACGCTCATTATCAACTTCAGGAGAACCAGCATCTTTCCAAGCTTCGCGCGATGCGATTAGGGCGAACGCTTCAGAGCGATCTAATTTACGAAGTTCAACACGTTCCATAACTTCACTTGGTTCAACTGCCACGCGGGCGGCGAAGTTAACGGGAATCGTGTTTGCCCAATCTTCGGTAAGGGTGCGAGTACCGCTCTTACCTGCCAGCAAGGCAGCCCAAGTACTTGACGCATCGCCTCCGATTGGAGTTGTTGCGCCAAGTCCAGTTACGACTACGCGTCGTTGGGCTGACATCTTTGTTTAGCTTCGCCGAATAATTAAGCAGAAGCCTTAACGATGAAATTAACTGCATCGCCAACAGTCTTAAGTTCTTCCACCTGATCATCAGGAATCTTCACACCGAAACGCTCTTCAGAAGCAACGACAACTTCAACCATGCTTAGTGAATCTACTTCTAGATCATCTGAGAAATTCTTATCTAGCTCGATAGATGCAGCTGGAATACCGGCAACTTCTTCAACGATCTCTTTAAGACCAGCTAATACATCTGCTTGGGTTAGTGCCATTTCTATATTTCCTTCACTTTCGGTAAACGGGTTTAGATCGGTAAGGCGTAATTGTCTTACAAAAGGGCTCTTACTTACGAGTATGAGCGCACTTTACGGCAGAAATTTATGGCAATTGCACTACTTGTCCCGCATAAACGAGACCTGCGCCATATCCAATAATCAATGCAAGCCCACCACTTAATTCCGGATGTGATTCCAGCAGCGCATCCATTGCAAGTGGAATAGATGCCGAAGAAGTGTTGCCATTTGTTTTGATGTCATCGGCGATCACAACAGATGCTGGCAACTTCATTTCCTTGGCCATGGTTTCGATAATGCGGAAATTTGCTTGATGCGGAATAAATGCGGCAAGTTGATCGCCAGTAATGCCAGCGGCTTCAAGTGCCTGCAAACCAACTTTGCTCATTGAATAAACTGCCCAACGGAAAACTGTTTGACCTTGTTGATTAATATTTGGCCAACCTAAATCTGCCACACCTTTAGTTGGTGAGTTTTTGAAATCAGTCCAAGCCGGATTTAGCAAGATTGCATCGCGTGAGTCAGCATCAGAACCCCAAATAGCAGGACCAATACCAGGCTCTTCAGCTGGGCCAATCACAACTGCGCCAGCACCATCGGCAAAGATAAATGCAGTTGCGCGATCATCAGGGTCAGTGAAATCAGTTAATTTCTCAGAGCCAACAACTAAAACATTTTTTGAAGTTCCACCAGAAATTAAATCTTTTGCCATTGCAACGCCGTAACAGAAACCAGCACATGCCGCACTAATGTCGAAAGCTGCCGCTTTGGGATTTCCCATTTGTTGAATCAGTGCAGTTGCCGCACTTGGTGCTTGGAACTCATATGAGATGGTTGCAAAAATAACGGTATCAATATCGGCAATCGTTAAGTTAGCTCGTTTTAGCGCCATTTCGCAAGCAGCTTGGGCCATGCTGACAACGCTCTCATCGGGGCCAGCAAAGCGACGAGTCTCAATTCCCGTGCGCTGTTGAATCCACTCATCGCTAGATTCGATGCGATCAACGATTTCTGAGTTAGGCACTTGGCGCTTTGGGCGATAAGTACCAACTGCGAGAATGCGGGAATTGCTGCCAGTTTTTACTTTGATGCTCATTTATGTTTCTCCGCAAACTCACTAGCTGCTGCCAAGTCGGCAGGAGATTTAAAGGCAAATGTTTCGATTTCAGGCGCTGCACGCTTTAGTAACCCTACTAACGTTCCGGCCGGTGCTAACTCAATTACACCAGTAACACCTAGCTCTTGCAGACTTTTCATGCAGAGATCCCAACGTACGGGGCTCGCAACTTGGCTAATGATGCGTTCTAAAACTTCCTCACCATCTACTACGGCAAAACCATCGCGGTTAGAAATTATTGAACCAGTTGGGTCAGATGGCGAAATAGTTGCTGCACTCTTAGCTAACACTTCTTGCGCAGACTGCATATATCTAGTGTGGAAAGCACCAGCAACTGCCAGCGGGCGAATTCGAGCTCCAACTGGGGGATTATCGGCAAAGAGGGATAGTTCGCTAATTAAGCCAGCTGCCACAATTTGGCCAGCCCCATTGTCATTTGCGGCAACTAAGCCCAGTTTCATGATTGCGTCTAGCACTTCTTCGCGGTCGCCGCCAAGAACAGCTGACATACCTGTCTTTTCTAAACTAGCAGCTTTTGCCATCGCATTTGCGCGATCATTTACAAAGCGCATTGCATCGAACTCACTGATTACTTTTGCAACTGCTGCTGCGGTAATTTCACCAACTGAATGACCAGAAATGATTGGTGCTGAAACACCAAGTAGATTCGCTGAAATTAAACCGGTAGCAACAATTA
>JBEINS010000134.1:0-3159 GCA_040377985.1 Candidatus Planktophila sp.
GAATGGCTGCTCGCTACGATGCTGAAGGAAACTTCATCTATCCAGAAGGTTTCGATGCGGATACTCAAGAATGGAAGCCAGGCCATGAGACACAGCGCGTTGAGTGGGAAGCACAATACGCTCTTGCCCAAGAGCGTTTCCTAGCTCACAAGAAGCAGAAGTCCGAAGCGAAGGCAGCAGATGCTGCAGCCGAGCCAGCAGCTGACGCTTCATCTGATTCTGCAACTTCATACACTTCAGAGACACCGTCAGCTGAAGTAACAACTGAGTCTGCTGAATAACTTAGCTTCTAGTTAGCAGTTAGTAATCTCGATGTTAATCGTGGCCCTAACTGGTGGAATTGGCTCTGGGAAATCCCATGTGGCCAAGTATTTCCATCAGTTAGGGTCTTACGTTTTTGATGCCGACCAATTAGCCCGCGTTGCAATTGAACGAGGCAGTAAAGGTTTTAACGAAGTAGTTACAACCTTTGGCGATCAGATTCTTAAAGATGGCGATATTGATCGTCGCAAGTTAGGTGAGATCATTTTTAGTGATCCAACTGCGAAACTTAAGTTAGAGGCGATCGTGCATCCCGAGGTGCAGCGTCTTTTTGAAGAAGCTAAGAAATCGCTACCAATGGATGCAATCGTGATTTATGAGATTCCATTGTTAGCTGAATCAAACTCTCGCAGCCGCTTTGATTATGCAATCACCGTTGAGTCTGATGTGGAAACTCGCACCAGCCGTTTGAAAGAGCGCGGGCTTGCTAGCCATGAAATAGTTGGCCGTATGGCAGCCCAAGCATCACGAGAAGATCGAGTTTCTCACTGCGATTTAGTAATTGAAAATAATGGTGATGAGGACGCACTTTTGCGCCAACTAGAAGAGATTTGGCAGAGCGTACTTCTGCCACTAGCTAAGAACCCTAGTAAATAAATGCGTCCGGTCAGCGACCTGCAGCGCAAAGTCAGCCCATTCCAAGTTATTAGCGACTATGTGCCAGCTGGAGATCAGCCAGTTGCGATTGAAGAAATTGCCCGTCGCATCAATGATGGCGTACAAGATGTAGTTCTACTGGGCGCAACCGGTACCGGTAAATCAGCCACAACGGCTTGGCTGATCGAGAAACTTCAGCGACCAACTTTGGTTTTAGCGCCAAACAAACTTCTGGCGGCGCAGCTTGCAAATGAATTTAAAGAGTTACTACCGAATAATGCCGTTGAATACTTCGTTTCGTATTACGACTACTACCAACCTGAAGCTTATGTGCCCCAAACCGATACTTTTATTGAAAAAGACTCCAGCGTTAACGATGAAGTAGAGCGATTGCGTCACTCGGCAACTAACTCGCTACTTACTAGGCGCGATGTAATTGTGGTCGCCACAGTTTCTTGTATTTATGGCCTTGGTACGCCGCAAGAATATGTAGATCGCATGATCCAGCTCAAGGTTGGTGATGAAATTGATCGTAATACCTTGCTACGTCGATTCGTGGATGTTCAATACAAACGAAACGATATGGCCTTTGAGCGTGGCACTTTCCGGGTCCGTGGGGACACCATCGAGATTATTCCGATGTATGAAGAGTTGGCTCTGCGCATTGAAATGTTTGGTGATGAAATTGAACGAATCACAACGCTGCATCCGTTAACTGGCGAGATTATTCGCGAAGAAACTGAAATGTATGTATTTCCAGCAACTCACTATGCCGCTGGCCCAGAGACCATTAAACGAGCGATCGCCGATATTGAGGCCGAGCTAGCTGTTCAGTTAGAAGTTTTTGAACGCCAAGGCAAATTACTTGAAGCTCAGCGTTTGCGTATGCGTACAACTTTTGATCTTGAAATGATGGCGCAGCTGGGCTTCTGCTCCGGTATCGAGAACTATTCCCGACATCTCGATGGTCGTACTACCGGTTCTGCGCCGCACTGTTTACTCGATTATTTCCCGGAAGATTTCTTGCTAGTAATCGATGAAAGCCATGTAACTGTGCCGCAGATAGGTGCGATGTTTGAAGGCGATGCTTCTCGTAAGCGAACTCTGGTTGAACATGGTTTCCGTCTGCCAAGTGCCCTTGATAATCGCCCACTACGCTGGAATGAATTTCTAGAACGAGTTGGCCAGAAAGTATTTCTTTCGGCAACACCTGGGCCATATGAGCTAACTAAAGTTGAAAACGATGTGGTTGAGCAAGTTATTCGCCCAACCGGTTTAGTAGATCCACAAATCATCATCAAACCGATCAAGGGTCAGATTGATGACTTATTACTTGAGATAAATAAACGAGCAGAGCTAAATGAACGTGTTCTAGTAACTACGTTAACAAAGAAGATGTCTGAGGATTTAACCGATTATCTGCAGGGCAGGGGAGTGCGGGTCCGCTACTTACATAGTGAAGTAGATACTTTGAGACGCGTTGAATTGCTGCGCGAACTGCGCAATGGTGAATACGATGTTTTAATTGGCATTAACTTGCTGCGCGAGGGTTTGGATCTACCTGAAGTTTCACTCGTTGCGATTCTAGATGCCGACAAGGAAGGATTCTTGCGTTCAGCAACATCGCTAATTCAAACGATCGGGCGTGCCGCTCGAAACGTTTCGGGTGAAGTTCATATGTATGCCGACAACATCACTAAATCAATGGCAAAGGCTATTGACGAAACTAATCGCCGTCGAGCAAAGCAAGTTGCCTATAACCTCGAACGAGGTGTTGATCCACAACCGCTACGCAAGAAGATCTCTGACATCACTGACCTGATAAATAAAGAGGGCGAAGATAGTGATCAGTTATTGGCTTCTGGCAAGAAATCTAAATCAGGTATTCCGGCCATTGGTTTCCATACCAAGTCCATTCTCTCTATGCCGCGACAAGAGTTAATGGGCTTGATAGAGTCGCTCACCGATCAGATGCGCAGCGCCGCAGCGGATCTACATTTTGAACTTGCTGCGCGTCTGCGTGATGAGCTCAAAGAGCTAAAGCGTGAGCTACGAAATATGGAAGAAGCAGGTCATTAGTAAATGAGCATTGATAAGTTAGTAGTTCGCGGTGCCCGCGAACATAACCTAAAAGATGTCTCGATTGAGCTACCCCGTAATTCGCTAGTGGTATTTACCGGTCTCTCTGGCTCTGGAAAATCATCGCTGGCATTCGACACCATCTTCGCCGAAGGCCAGCGC
>JBEINS010000005.1:0-18661 GCA_040377985.1 Candidatus Planktophila sp.
ATGAAGGTATTGCGCAGATGTTTAAGGTTATTGAATTTGCGCGCATGATGGTTGGAACTAAGGCTATTGCTACGCTTTCAGCTGGATACCAACAAGCTTTGCTCTATGCAAAGCAACGTATCCAGGGCGGCGATATGAAAGTTATGAACGATAAAGCCAGCCCACGTGTGGAAATTATTCGCCACCCAGATGTACGCCGTTCGCTAATGGTGCAGAAGTCATACAGCGAAGGCATGCGTGCGTTAGTGCTTTACACCGCATCTATTCAAGATGAGATTGAGCTTGCCATCAAGGCTGGCGATTCTGATCGCATCAAAGACATGGAAGCACTTAATGATTTATTGCTTCCGATTGTTAAGGGTTATGGTTCTGAAAAATCATGGACCCTGCTTGGAACCGAATCACTACAAACATTTGGTGGCGCTGGCTTTACTCGTGATTGGCCACTTGAGCAATATGTGCGCGATGCCAAGATTGATACTTTGTATGAAGGCACAACTGCCATTCAGGGTCTTGATTTCTTCTTCCGTAAAATTGTTAAAGATGGTGGCCGCGCAATTGGCTTACTTGGCAAAGAAATTAAAACATTTGCCGAAACTGGTGGCGCACATGCTGCTGAGAAAGAAATGCTTTTAAAGGCACTTGGTGATTTAAATGGGATCACCGCAACTTTGGTTGCTCACGCAATGGAATCACAAACAGATCCCGAGAAGATTTACACCGTCGGTTTGAACACATCGCGCTGTTTGATGGCCGTCGGCGACATCATTACTGCTTGGTTACTTTTGCGTCAGGCTGATATCGCACTAGAAAAGATTCCAAATGCTGGTAAGGATCTTGAGTTCTATAACGGAAAAATCGCCTCAGCTAAGTTCTTTGTAACCAATTACTTGCCGCACATCACCGCAGATCGCAAAATTGTCGAAGCAACCGACAATTCGATCATGAATATCTCAGACGCAGCCTTCTAAACGCTCGCAAGAGTAGCCAATCGGTTACCCTTGCGAGATGTTCAAAGCGCGCCGTAGTGAGATCCTGTTAACACTTGCTGCGATCATGTTCGCTTCAAACGGTATCGCTTCAAAACTGCTGCTAAATGACTACATTTCGGCCTGGCGATTAGCCCAAGTTCGTTCAATTTTAACTTTCATTATTCTCGCGGCCTATATTGCTTGGCGCGCACCAAAAACTTTACGTATTACTAAACGCGAAGTTCCCCGTTTGGCAGCGCTTGGCGCTATCGGTATCGCTGCAGTAAATGGTGCCTATTTCTTAGCTATTTCCCGCATGCATGTGAGTATCGCCTTACTTATTGAATTCACTGCCCCAGTCTGGATCGTGCTTTATCTGCGTTATGTCCGTAAGAAGCATGTGCCTAATGAAATGTGGGCCGCGCTCTTCTTAGCGCTACTTGGCTTGGCATTTGTTGCCCAAGTTTGGCAAGGTCTAACTCTCGATGGAATTGGTGTGCTTGCCGCCCTGGGCGCGGCATTTGCACTGGCTTTCTTCTTTTTAGCTGGCGAAGGAATCACTGCGCATCGCGATATTCAATCAGTCACAATGTGGGGCTTTGGATTCGCAGCCCTTACTTGGTCTTTGTTAATGCCGATCTGGACTTTCCCGTTTGACGTATTTACGGTTTCAATTCCATTAGAAGGCGCACTTGATGGTTATAGCGCTCCGGGTTGGGTGCTAATTCTTTATGTAGTTTTAATTGGCACTGTAGTTCCATACCTGTTTACATTGAATGGTTTGCGCAATCTTTCCGCATCAACTACAAGCGCTTTTGGAATGCTAGAACCAATTTTTGCCGGCGCTGTTGCTTGGTTCTGGTTTAATGAATCTTGGACAGTGCTTCAATTGTTTGGTGGCGTAATTGTGATCGCCGGAATTTATATGGCGGATCGCGCACGAAGCGCAGCTAAATAATATTTAGGAGATTAGTTTTCTTCAGGCTCGCGTTGTTGGGTGAAATCTTGCATTCCACTATTTAGCGGCATATCAACAAAGCGGGCAATGTGAAGTTGTGCTGAAACTGTAATTGTGCGAGTTGGTCCGTTACGGTGCTTAGCCACAATTAAATCTGCTTCGCCTGATCGACTTTGTGGATCATATAAATCATCGCGGTGTAGCAAGATAACTACGTCGGCATCCTGTTCGATCGAACCTGATTCACGAAGATCTGAAAGCATAGGTTTCTTATCGGAGCGTTGTTCAGGTGAACGGTTTAGCTGCGAGATTGCAATAACCGGAACATCGAGCTCTTTGGCCATCAACTTCAAGTGGCGAGAGAACTCAGAAACCTCTTGCTGACGGTTCTCTACGCGCTTGCCAGAGGTCATCAACTGTAGGTAATCAATCACAATTAGCTTTAAATCATGACGCTGTTTTAAGCGACGAGCTTTAGCGCGAATTTCCATCATGGAAAGATTTGGTGAATCATCAATAAATAACGGTGCATTTGAAATCTCGCCCATACGTCGTGCTAAGCGTGACCACTCTTCATCAGATAAAGCACCAGAGCGAATATTATTTAAACCAACTTTTGCCTCTGAAGACAACATACGCATTGTGATTTCAGAACGTGACATTTCAAGTGAAAAAATAACTGAAGTTTTTCCATCATGAATAGATGCTTGACGGGCAATATCTAGGCCAAGTGTTGATTTACCAACCGCCGGACGCGCAGCTAGAACAATCATGTTCCCTGGATGCAAACCATTTGTTAATTTATCTAAGTCGCGGAAACCGGTCATTACGCCTTCGATACCAACACCTTTTGAAATTGCTTCGATCTCGTCGAGTGCTTGTGGCAACAAAGTGCTTAGTTGAACATAATCTTCAGAGGTGCGTCGCTCGGTAACTTGGAAAACTTCTACTTGCGCTTGATCTACTGCTTCATCGACATCACCTTCGACGGTGTAACCAAGTTGCACAATCTTGGTACCGGCTTCAACTAAGCGACGCATGATTGCGCGTTCGCGAACAATCTTCGCGTAGTAACCAGCATTAGCTGCTGTTGGAACGGAAGAAATCAAAGTATGTAGATAAGGTGCGCCACCCGCACGCGCAATGTCGCCACGCTTTGCAAGTTCTGCTGAAACCGTAACCGCATCAGCTGGTTCGCCACGACCATATAAATCAATAATTACATCGTAGATAAGTTCATGTGCTGGACGATAAAAATCACGTTCGCGCAAAATTTCTACAACATCAGCAATAGCATCTTTACTTAGAAGCATTCCGCCAAGAACTGATTGTTCGGCAATTAAATCTTGTGGTGGAGTGCGCTCAAATTCTGGCGCAGAGTTATATGAGGAATTGTTCTGTTGATTGCCACGGTTTGGAAGTTCTGCGATGCTCACGCGTAAAACCTCCCATTAGCCACTGACATTTTCCTCAGATTAAGCGTGAATTACGCTTACGGAGGTAAAGGTATGAGCGTGGCCCGAGTTAAGCGAATATCCCCGCGTGTGCATGTGGGTAAAGCTGGGGATAAGCCGGTGGATAAGCGTGATTTCCTGTGCACAAAGCAGTGGATAAATTGTGGGTATCTCTTGCTTTTCTCTTATTAGCCTTTAAAGGCGCAGGTCAGCGGCGTTACATCGCCTTACATGCTGTGCATGAAAGTAAATAACTTTTTCTCATTAGTTGAGATGAAAGGCAAAATTACAAAATAAAACGGGCCCGACGCAATTAGCGACGAGCCCGTTCTAATTTTATTTTTTTATTCAGCTACAACTGTCAGAGTAATTGTGGCAGTTACATGGTGCTCTAGTGAGACCTTTGCTGAATGGGTACCAATCTTCTTGATGTGGCCAGCCATCTTGATGCTGTGACGATCGATATCGATCGCAACTGCACTCTTGATTACTGCTGCTACATCTTTATCGGTTACTGAACCGAATAGACGATTTCCGGTACCAACTTTTACCTTGATGGTAAGAGTTGCTGCTTCAAGTGTTGCCTTGATTGAGTTAGCGTGATCGATATCGCGGATCTCGCGCGCTGCACGAGCGCGACGAATTCCTTCGATCTGCTTCTCTCCGCCTTGGCTCCAGGTAATCGCGTTTCCGCGTGGAAGCAAGTAGTTGCGGCCAAAGCCATCTTTAACAGTTACAACATCGCCAGCTTGACCAAGCCCAGCAACTTCGCGAGTAAGGATGAGTTTCATATGTTCATCGCTCCTTATCGCGCTGTAGATGTGTAAGGCAGTAGCGCTACTTCACGGCTGTTTTTAACAGCTGTTGCTACTGAACGTTGATGTTGTGTGCATGCACCAGTTACGCGACGTGCGCGAATCTTGCCGCGATCAGAGATGTACTTACGCAAGGTGTTGATGTCCTTGTAGTCAATGTAAGTAACTTTGTTCTGGCAGAAGCTGCATGGCTTCTTCTTAAACTTCTTATTAAGAGCAGCAGCTTTCGCGCCCTTATTCTTAGGCTCTTTTAAAGCCCGGTTATTTCTTGCTCCCATTGTGGTGCTCCTTTTCGAGGGCCCTAGTTCTCACTAGGAATGGATGGATAGGTTGGTTTAAAACGGAGGTTCATCGCTAGTGGTGGTTGCCCAGCCGCCAGCAGATGGTGTTGAGGTTGATGCAGCCCAAGGATCATCATTAAAGCTTTCAGCTGCTGGAGCAGAGAATCCACTGTTAGCACCTGCTGCACGTTGTGCGCGGGTAACTTTCGCAGTTGCACTGCGAAGAGATGGACCTACTTCATCAACTTCTACTTCAAAGACGGTGCGCTTTTCGCCCTCTTTTGTTTCATATGAACGTTGCTTTAGGCGACCCGAAAGAATGACTCGCATACCTTTTGTCAGTGACTCAGCAACATTTTCTGCTGCTTGACGCCAGATCTGACATTGAAGGAAAAGGCTTTCGCCGTCTTTCCATTCATTGGTTGCTTTATCCAAATAACGAGGAGTTGAAGCAACACGAAACTTTGCTACCGCCGCACCTGATGGTGTGAAACGTAGCTCTGGATCGTCTACTAAGTTGCCGATCATTGTAATTGTTGTATCTCCTGCTGCCATTTTTTCCTTCTCTCGTATCTACTCGTGGGTGCCGTGCTTTGTTCTTAGATTTATTTTGGGATTTATTCTGGACGAATTAATTTAGTACGTAGTACTGATTCATTTAGATTTAGCTGGCGATCAAGTTCTTTAATCGCTGCTGGTTCACAGTGCATATCTACAACTGCGTAAATTCCTTCAGACTTCTTAAGGATTTCGAATGACATACGGCGCTTGCCCCAAACATCGAGCTTGTCGACTGTGCCGCCGCTGTCTTTGATGATCTTGAGATATGTCTCAAGTGATGGTGTAACTGTTCTTTCTTCTAACTCTGGATCAAGAATGACCATTAGTTCGTAGTGACGCATGCGTTAACCCGACCTCCTCTGGACTAAGACGGCCACGGCATTTCCGTGACAGGAGGGTTAGTGCTCTCATTTACCTAAAGATAGGCCAGCGGACTGACATATATAAAGAGGTGAACAAGGGGCTAAGGGTAACTCTTGCCTGCCTCAAAGAGAAAATCGCCTAATTTGCCCTGTGAATCAGGCCTATTTGGGGACCTCAGAGCCAAGGCTCGGCGGACCAAAACGGCTATCAGGGCGACTGTGGCGGCGATACGGGCCAAGCTGATTAAGGCGTAGCCAGTAACCGGCAAACCAAATTTGGCTCCCGTCACCGTAGCTAAATGCTGCCAGATTGCAACGTGATAAATAACTTCACTAACTTGCCAGATCCAGAATGCAGGTAAGTCGCGTTTATCAATTAGCGCAATTAACGCAAGCGGTGCCAACCACAGAACATATTGCGGTGAGTAAACCTTGCTCACACAGGTAACGGCTGCGATAACTATAAATGCAATTTGGGCGAGAGAAGGAATGTAGTCGAGTGAGAATACGAAAATTCCCAAAGCTGCAATGCAGGCTAGTAATAACAATATAGAAAGATAATTTAAGTTTGCAAGCCCAATACCTAAAGCTGAGAGGGCGTACCAAAGTGATCCCCAGTCAGCGACGCGTTCAATATTTAACTTATAGAAATACCACCAGCCTTCTGGTGTTGTAAGCGCTACCGGTAAATTGATCACTAGCCACGTACCAGCCATGATTGCTAGATATCTAGTGGCACCTTTGAGATTCGCATTTCGATAGAAGATATAAATTGCAACTGGAATTAGGAAAATCGGAATAAACTTAGTTGCGATCGAGATTCCGATTGCCAGCGCACTTAAATCATATTGCTTACGGTCAAACCAATAAATCGAAATCATCATTGTTGCAATTGCCCACAGATCCCAATTTATATAAAGCGATGCAATTACAGCGGGTGTGAAGGAAAGTAAATAACCAAACTGTGGACGAATTCGCGCAGTGATTAATGCAACGATGATAAATAGAAGTGCAAGAAGTGCGGCATTTAACAAATAGTAAGTAGTTGTAACTTCGGCAAGTTGCGCAGTTAAATACATAACTAAGCCAGTAATTACTGGATACTCAACTGGTTGTTCGCCACTAAATGCCCAAGCGCCACTACCGATTGAACGATTACCTAAAAGGCTTGGTAAATCAGAGTAACAAGCGTGAATATATTGACCTGGAGTGGCCCAGTTAAAGCCTATACAAGGTGAGAATTTGGCAAATGAAATCGCGCTGGCTAAAAACGCGAATATAACTATCGTGCGCGTTTTCAATTTATGATCTTTTACTTCCTCTTATAAACCTGAACGCCACCAGAAGTCATCACTACTGGATCTAATCCACCAATATTTGAAGGGGCTGGGAAAGTCATAACTGGTTCGCCTTTTAGCGCACCTTTCATGAAAGCTGCCCAGATGCGTGCTGGGAATGTTCCACCAGTTACTGAAGTTAAGCCGCCGATGCCATTTAGTGACTGCGATGCGTTGTCGCGGAAGAGAGCAACGGATGCCGCAAGTTGTGGGGTGTATGCACTAAACCAAGCAGATGCATTCGATTGGCTAGTACCAGTTTTACCCGCTGCCGGACGGCCTAAGCTCAGTGCAGCGCCGCCAGTTCCACCAGTTACAACTTTTGAAAGCGAATAAGTTAAATCGGCAATTACATCTGCAGCGAAAACTTCTTGGGTTTGTGGTTTGCCTTCATAAAGCACGCCGTTATTTGAACCAATAACTTGAGTAATCAAATATGGTTTAGCGTAAATTCCATTTGCCGCAAAAGTTGCATAGGCACTTGCTACATCAATTACATGCGGGCTAGCTGCACCGAGTACAACCGATGGTGTTGGCATCATGGCAACAGATTCTGGTATGCCGGCACGTCGCGCTGCATCAACAACGTTATCTGGGCCAACGCGAATTCCTAGCGGCACAAAGACTGTGTTTATTGAATGCGCCATCGCATTTAACATCGAGGTCTGACCCCAGCCTTCGTTTCCATAATTAGAAACTTCATATGGTTTTCCGGCATCGTCAAATGTTTGTGGGCTGTCACCGTTCCACATTGAAGTCAATGGAATTCCTTGTTCAAGGGCTGCGATAAAGGCAAATGGTTTGAAGGTAGAGCCAGCTAGCGCTATTGATTGAGTTGCATCATTTAATTGCCGCGCTAAGTAGTCTTTTCCACCATACATTGCCACGATTTCGCCAGTTCCGGGGCGAATCGCAACCAAACCAATATGCAAATTATCTGGTGCCTTGGCGGGAGATTGCTTATTAACTGCATCAACTGCGGCTTGTTGTGCTTGCTGGACCAAAGTTGTTTTTACAACTAAACCACCAACCATAATTTGATCTTCAGTAAACCCAAATTTAATTAAATCTTTACGAACCGCTTCAATGATGTGGCCTTTAGGTCCACTTAGTGAGCCAGAAGTTGCACGAGGTGCAATAAACGGAATCTTGAGTTTTGCTGCCTCTTTCTCGGTTAGCCAACCTTTTTCTACCATTCCGTTAACAACATAGGCGAAACGTGACTCTAGCCGTGGCCGGTTATCTTTATTAAAGGCTGGATCATATAAACCTGGTGAGCGCAGAATTGAAGCCAGAACAATGGCTTGTGAAACTGAGAGTTGATCTACGGTGCGATTGAAATACTGCTGTGATGCAGTTTGCACGCCGTAAGAACCGCGACCAAAATAAATTGTATTCAAGTAGTTCTCTAGAATTTCATCTTTAGAAAGTTGGTTCTCTAATTTAATTGCAATTACTAATTCTTTGATTTTTCGTTGGATCGTTCGTTCTGAAGTTAAGAATGCAGTTTTCGCATACTGCTGTGTAATTGTTGACCCACCTTGTAGTGATCCGCCAAGTAAATTGTTTTTTAGCGCACGTAAAATTCCTACCGGGCTAAATGCTTTATTGGTATAGAAATCACGATCTTCTGCTGCCATTACTGCTTCACGCAGATGTAATGGAATTTTGGTGAGCGAAACAATGGTTCGGTTTTGAGCACCGATACGGCCAATTTCTTCGCCGTTGGCATATTGAATAATTGTGGCTTGGCTATTTACATATGCATTTGGATCTGGAATAGAAACCGTGAAATAAGCAATCGCAAATAAGGTTGAGCCTGCTACGAATCCAAAGCCACCCAGAAAGATGGCAGCCCTAATAAATAACCTCTTTGAGAGCTTAAATGCCATGGTTTAAGGCTACCTGTTAAGCCCAGTCACTATCTTCAAGCGTTCGGGTGTAACGGGGTGGTTTGCGCTCAACGCCATCACCCAAGACAAAAGAGACGCAGAGATGATTCCAGGAACAATCGCGACAAACTTCAACTATGTAAACCCGAAACTCGCCATAGTCTTTTTCCATTTGGCGCAGTTCTTCGCTATTTTTAATACGACCTGAGTATTGGCCGAGTTGATCACCAAAGGTATACATAAGCTCAACCATTGAAACATGTTTGCAAACTGGGCATGGTCTGGTGGTTTTAACGCCATGGAACTTAGCTGCGCGCATCAAATATGGATCAGCATCGCAAGCATTGACCGTGCCTCGAAAGAGCGCTGCTAAAGTGGCACGCTTATCGAGTGAATAGTCGATGAACGAGCGTTGCGATTTCATTAAAGCTAAGAATAAAGGGTCTTAAGTAACTACGCTTGCCAATATGAACTTCTGGCAGTTACTTAGGCATCCGCGGTTATCGCGCTTGCTATTAGTGCGCTGGATTGGCCAGGGTACTGATGGCATTTTTCAGGGGGCGCTTGCAACATTTGTTCTATTTTCACCTGAACGCCAAGCCAGTGCTCTGAGTGCTGCGTTGGCATTTGCCGTTGTACTGCTTCCTTACTCAATTATTGGACCATTTGTCGGAACTGTGCTTGATCGAGTTTCTCGGCAACGAGCTCTTTTTATTTCCAACTTCTCTCGCGCATTAGATTTACTATTAATCGCACTCTTGGTTTTCACTGGACGAACCGGGATAGAACTCACGGTTTTGGTTTTAATTGCCTTTGGCCTTAACCGATTAATTTTGGCTGCAACATCTGCGGGTTTACCTTTATTAGTTGATCAACCAAATTTAATTTCCGCGAATGCTATGGCGGTTACTGGCGGTTCGGTCTTCTTGGTTTTAGGTGGCGGATTAGGCCTTGGGTTACGCAAACTATTTGACTCGTTCGCAACTGCCGATCATGTTGATGCTTATTTAATTATTGCTGCGAGTTGCGGTTATGCATTGGCTTCAATCATGGCACTGCGTTTACGTAAATTAGAAATTGGTCCACTAGAGCATGAACGTAAACCAGCCTCACTTACTCAAGGTTTTGTGGAGCTGCGTGAGGGTTGGAAATTTCTTGGCGTTCATGTTGATGCAATGCGTGGAATTATTGCAAATGGTTTTCAACGTGGTGGTTTAACAGCACTTACCTTGGTTGGTTTGATGTTAGAACGGAATACTTTTAACGATCCCAATCAGCCAGAAGAAGGTTTATCTGGTTTAGCTCTGGCATTTTCTATTGCCGGTATTGGGATTGTTTTAGGTGCACTTATTGCACCATTTGGTGTTAAAAAGTATGGCCGCCACAAATGGATGAGAACCATGATGTTCTTAAGTGTTCTTGGCCCGCTACCGCTAGCAATTTGGGGAACTGAAGCAACTTTATTTTTGGCTGCTTTTTTGACCAGTTTATTTGGCCAGAGTTTCAAAGTTACCAATGATGCACTTGTGCAATCAAAAATTAATGATTACTACCGCGGTCGCGTTTTCGCTGTTTATGACGTATTAGTTAACGCGGCAATTGTTAGTGGTGGCGTAATAGCTGCGCTTTTGTTATCTGACTCTGGACAGGGCTGGCAAGTGCCAACACTGGTTTCGGGAATCTACTTACTCACCGCGCTGCGATTATTGCGACGCGGAAAATTTCTCCCACCAAGCCAGTAACTCTTTTGTGGCGATTTCTTCACCAAGCGGGCCACGCTCCAATCGCAGTTCAAGTAAGAAGTCGAGAGCTTTTCCAACTGTCGCCGATGGTTTTAAGTTAAGCAATTGCATAACTGCAGCGCCATCTAGATCAGGGCGAATTTTATTTAACTCTTCAGCTTCCATAAGTCGATCAATGCGGGCTTCTAAAGATTCATATGCGCTGGCTAGGCGTTCGGCTTTGCGCACATTACGAGTCGTGCAATCAGCCCGAGTTAACACATGTAAATGAACCAATAAATCACCAGAATCACGCACGTAGCGACGCACTGCCGAGTCGGTCCACTCGCCATCACCATAGCCATGAAAGCGCAGATGCAGTGCAGTAAGGGTTTCAACCGATTCCACTACTTCACTGGAATAGCGCATTTTCTTAAGTCGCTCCCTAGCCAAGCGAGCTCCAACAACTTCGTGATGATGGAAGGAGACTCCACCGCCTTCAATCAGTGCGCGAGTTTTAGGTTTTCCGATGTCGTGCATTAAAGCAGCTAACCTAATTACTAAGTTAGGCCCACCTAAACGTTCTTCTTGCGCGATTGCTTGTTCTAAGACAGTTATCGAATGCTCATAAACATCTTTGTGGTGGTGGTGTTCATCTATTTCTAGTTTTAATTTTGGGATTTCTGGAATTACAAGCGCTGCTAATCCAGTATCGACCATGATGGAAATACCACGGCGAGGATTATTCGACATTAACAATTTAGTAAATTCATCACGGGTGCGCTCTACCGAAACAATTGAAATTCGTGATGCCATATCTTTCATTGCCGACAGCGTTGATTCTTCGATTTCGAAATTTAATTGGCTGGCAAAGCGAGCTGCGCGCATCATTCGCAACGGATCATCCGAGAAAGATTGTTCGGGTGTCACCGGGGTGCGCAGAATTTGTTTTGCTAAATCAGCTAGTCCATTAAATGGATCTATGAATTCAGGTGTTGTGGTTGTTAATTCAAGTGCCATGCAATTAACTGTGAAATCTCGACGCGATAAATCACCTGCGATATTGTCACCGAACTCAACTTCAGGTTTGCGACTTTCTGGATCATATTTATCGCTGCGGTATGTTGTTACTTCAACTGTTGTGTCACCACGTTTTGCTGCAACAGTTCCGAATTCAATTCCGGTATCCCAAATATTTTCGCCCCAGATTTTTAGAATCTTTTTGCTCTCTAGCGGCAGCGCATCAGTCGTAAAATCTAAATCGTTTCCTAAGCGTCCCAAAATTGCGTCGCGAACTGGCCCGCCAACTAAGGCCAACTTGTACCCGGCCGATTTATAGGCAGCGGCCAGTGAACTGGCTAGGGGGGCGCGTTCGATAAGCGAGCGAATAGCTATTTCGCCTGCGGCACCTAATGGACTCGTCACAATAGGTAAGGCTAGAGGACTACCCTTGCTCCATGACCCCGGCACCTAGTGCGGGCAGCGAAGGTACGAAGAAAAAGCGGCGACGTAGACGTCCCGGCAATCGCGCCCCACAAGCAGTTACCACCCCAACCGATGGCAATTCGCCTGCTCCAAAAGCGCCAGTCAAACCTTTAAGCAAAACTCCAAATAAACCAAGTCCTGAGCGTCGACCTTATGCAAAACGTGTTGATGAAGTAAGCGCAGGCGGTTTAGTTATCGATTTCTCCGGAACGCGCGGGCTTTTAATTGGTCGCATCGATCATAAAGATGCTTCACGCGAACGTTTGCTTTGGTCGCTACCTAAGGGACACATTGAAGCGGGTGAAACCCCAGAGCAAGCTGCTATTCGTGAAGTGCAAGAAGAAACAGGCATCACCTCAGAGATCACTAAATCTATTGGGGTAATTGATTTCTGGTTTATGGCTGGCGGCAAGAGAATTCATAAAACAGTTCATCACTTTATTTTTAAAGAAGTCTCTGGAGAATTAACGCCACAGATTACTGAAGTAGATGAAGTCTCTTGGTTCCCTTTATCTGAAATTGTAGAACGATTGGCATACCCAGATGAAAAGAAATTAATTGCTAAAAGTGGCGAGATTTCATTATGAAACGAATCTGGTTAGTTTTAGCTTTAATTCTTGGGCTGCAATTTACCTATCTACCCGCCCAGGCTGCTGATGCAAAAGTTATTAGATTAGTTACTGAGCCAAATCGTAATTTCAGTGGTTATTTCTATAGCGATGATCTAGCTACGCGTTTAGCACCAACTGGCGATTTAGGAAAATTGGTTTTCTATCCGGCTAATCGTCCTCGCATTTGGGTAGTTGATACCGCATTCATTGACGATGTAATTGCAATGAAAGATGATTATAAAATTGGTTTGGAAAGTGGCGAAAAGATTGACGGTGTTGGTTCTTATGTCGCAACCAATTGGTTAAATCAATTTTCTTTCATTTCTAGTAGCGACCAAGTGGTAGTGCTGCCTTACGGAAATCCGGCCTACCGATTAATTAAGAATTACGCGCCCGGCGAATTGAATTTCTACTACGCCAATGCAAATAAGCGTTTATCAAGCTTTCTCGCTCGCCCTGTAGTTAGCGATAAATTAGGAAAATACAGTAAAGGTTCCTTAAAAAACTCTAATTCGTTACGGATTGATTATGCCCAGAACCGAAGGACGTTAACTACTTTAAGTCGAGTGGTAGATGCCCCTGAATTAACAACTTTACGGCTACAACTTGCTCGTTTACTTAGCCCTGATGTTAACAACAACTTTCGGGCTCGCTTATTAAAGAGCGCCGAAAAGGAAGTTATCCGCTCAGACCGAAAGTTAAAAGTTGTTTCTGGTCGATATCGCTTAACTTCTGCTTCGGTTAAGTTACCAATCACATTAGTTAATAACTTCAGTACGCCAGTTAAGGTCTCCTTAGAGCTACTACCTCGAAATTCAAGAGTTCAGATTGCTGGCATTGCGGACGTAAGCATTGCTCCAAATTCCAAAATGCAACTATTGTTGCCAGCAAATGTGATAACTCCAGGAACAGTCACCGTAGCAGCTCGTTTAACTGATGCTAAAGGTGTCGCAATTACAAAGTATTCACAATTAAATTTAAACCTCTCAATAGTTAATTCAAGGGTTGCCTGGTTTACTTCTAGCGCTGCAGTTTTACTCTTTGTTGCGGCGACTTTGCAAACAGTTCGTCGAGTGCGAAGGGGTAGAAAATGAAACCAGTAGATCTATATCGCGCCTCTAGCGTTATGGCCATTGGCACCATAATTTCTCGAATCACCGGCTTTATTCGTGGTGTTCTACTTGTTGCAGCCCTAGGCACAGCGCTGCTTGCTGATGGATATAACGTCGCAAACACGATGCCTAACATTATTTATAACCTTGTTGTCGGTGGCGCACTGACTGCGATTTTTGTCCCGCAGTTAATTCGTTCCTTTTCAGATGAAGATGGTGGTGTTGGTTTTGCTTCGCGCTTGGTAACAACTATCAGCGCTTTATTACTTGGTTTAACTGTAATCGGCATGATTTTCGCGCCAGTTTTAGTTCGTATTTATGCACCCGAGTTCACAACACCCGGATTTGAGAATGAGTATTCAATAACTGTGGCATTTATGCGTTATTGCTTGCCGCAAATCTTCTTTCTAGGTCTTTATGCAATGTTGGGCCAAGTAGCTAATGCTCGAGGCTCATTTGCGCCATTAATGTGGGCCCCAATTCTAAATAACTTAGTTGGTGTGGTCTTATTGGGCGGATTTCTTTATTACGTCCCAAATATCAGTGCTGACACAATTACCGATACCCAAGTTGCAGTTTTGGGCTGGGGTACAACTTTAGGCGTAGTGGTTCAGGCTCTGGTTTTAATTCCAGTAATTGCCCGTACTAAAATTAAGTTGCGTTTAAAGTTCGGTTTTGCCGGTCTTGGAAAGTCTTTCAGATTAGCTGGCTGGACTTTGGTTTATGTATTAATTTCTCAACTTGGATACCTAGTAACAGTAAACGTTGCTACTAGCGCTGCGGTTCGAAGCGCTCAAGAAGGAATAGCTCGGGGAGTTGGTTTTACTCCTTATAGCAATGCGTATCTAATTATGTTGTTACCTTATTCAATCGTGACAATTTCAATCATTACGGCTTTGTTGCCTCATTTGTCTAGGTTAGCGATTGCTAAAGATTTTGAAGAAGTTAAATCTCAACTAGTTAGAGCGATTCGTTTAGTTGGAGTTATCACAATTCCCAGCGCAGTTGGCTTGGCTTTTTTTGGACCGTTAATAACCGAGGTGCTCTTCTTTGGTATTAGTCGCGAAGATTCTTCTTACATTGGTTATGTTTTGTCAGCACTTAGTTTTGGTTTGATTGCATTTTCAATAAATCTTATTTTGGTTCGTGGTTTTAATGCTTTTGAAGACACTAAAACTCAAGTTATATCGATCTTTATTATTAACCTGATCGCAGTAGCGCTTTCTTATGTGATTTTAAATACCGTCGAAAATGAATATGTCACTATTTGCTTAGGTTTAGCGTTCTCAATTAGTTACATAGTTGGCATCGTAATTACAATAAAGTTAATTAAGAAACATGTTGGGGTAATTAACTTCTCACAGTTTATGGGGCAGCACTCAAAGCTGATCTTGGCCGCTGTTATTGCAATGAGTCCAATGTTTGCCCTTAGCCATATTTTTGATTGGCATGGGCCTTTAGCACTGCTTTTAGTCATGTTGGTTAGCGCAATTGGATACTTCCTAGTTGCAAAGTTGTTGCGGGTTGCAGAGATTTCAATGATTACCGGGTTGTTGCGCTCTTCACGCGGTAAATTGCGAAAAAAGGATTAAAACCGGTTCCAGAAAGGTTATGGTGAAGCCATGAGTGAAGTAGAGAATTTAGTAATCGTTGGGTCTGGCCCATCGGGCTACACCGCTGCAATTTATGCTGCGCGTGCCCAATTGAATCCAATTATTTATGAGGGTTCAGTTACTGCCGGTGGTGCGCTAATGAACACTACTGAGGTTGAAAACTTCCCAGGTTTTGTTGATGGCATTATGGGTCCAGATTTAATGGATGCAATGCGTAAGCAAGCAAAGCGGTTTGGTGCAAATTTAATTACTGACGATATTGTCGAAATGGATCTATCAGGGCCGATTAAAGTTCTTAAAGATGGTTCTGGAAATACCGTAAAAGCCAAATCAGTTATTTTGGCAATGGGGTCGGCTTATCGCGAAATTGGTTTAGAGAATGAAAAGCGTCTCTCTGGGCGCGGTGTTTCATGGTGTGCGACTTGCGATGGCTTTTTCTTCCGGGATCAAACAATTGCAGTTGTTGGCGGTGGTGATTCAGCAGTTGAGGAAGCTACCTTCCTAACTAAATTTGCCAGCAAAGTTGTTTTGATTCATCGCCGTGATTCGCTACGTGCTTCAAAAATTATGGCCGAGCGCGCCTTTGCTAATCCGAAGATCGAAATGCTTTGGAATACTGAAGTAATTGATGTCTTGGGTGCCGAAAAAATGGAAGCACTCTCTCTTAAGAACACAGTCACTGGCGAAGTTTCTAAACGCGATTTCACTGGATTATTTGTGGCCATCGGTCATGATCCAAGAAATGAGCTAATAAAAGGTCAAATCACGCTAGATGCCGAAGGTTATGTAGTTGTCGAAAATGGATCAACTCGCACAAACCTAACTGGCGTATTTGCTTGCGGTGATTTGGTTGACCACACTTACCGCCAGGCCATCACGGCTGCGGGCACAGGCTGCCAATCAGCGCTAGATGCTGAAAAATTCTTATCGCACCACTAAAGTACCTACATACAAGTTTTAAATTAGAAAAAGTAAACACAAGGAGTAAAAAATGAGCGCAGCAACCCCTGTCACAACTGCAAATTTCGCAGATGTAGTACTTAAGAGCAGCACCCCTGTTTTGGTTGATTTTTGGGCCGAATGGTGTGGGCCTTGCCGCGCAGTTGGACCAATCCTTGATGAGATTGCTAACGAGCATGGCGACAAGATCAAGATCGTTAAGTTAAATACTGACGAAGAATCAGCTATTGCAATTAAATATGGAATTACTTCAATTCCAACACTGAATGTTTTTGTAAATGGCGAAGTAGTTAAAACAATTATCGGCGCTAAGCCAAAGCCTGCTTTGCTTAAAGAACTCGAAGGTTTTATCTAAGCTGCTACTTTCTTAGATCTGCAACCATCATGAAAGAGCTAACGCCAGATGAGGTTCGTTCCTTTCAACAGGGTCGCGGATTAACTGTTACAGGTCTAATTGACGATGTAACTTCACGCGCACTAGAAGAAGCGCGATGGAAACTTGGTGATCGCTCGCTTCACATCACAACGCCGGCGTTAATGCATGGCGATGATGTAGCAACTCTGCAAAACCGTTTAGTTGAAATGGGTTTTGATTGCGGTCGAGTCGATGGTATTTATGGTCCTCGCACATCTAGTGCGGTCAGTGAATTTCAAAAGTCTGTTGGTGTCACTGTTGATGGTAAATGTGGTCCAGCCACAATTATTGCGTTGCTGCGATTAACCACAATTGTTAGTGGTGGTGCTCCAGTTCGATTACGTGAAGATGTTTCACATAAGAATCGTGGGCCTGCGCTGGCAGATAAAGTAATTGTTTTAGATCCAAGTAATGGTGGCGAAAATCGCGGCATAAGCGGTTTCGGAATCCAAGAAGCTGAAATTGTTTATGACATTGCGCAACGTTTAGAGGGTCGCCTATTAGCTCTCGGCGTAAGTGTTTTCTTGACTCGCGGAAAAGATAATTGCCCAACACAACAAGAGCGGGTTGATTTCGCTAATAAAACTTCTGCGGATTTACTTATCTCATTTCATACCGATCGTTATCCAACCGAAAGTGCTCATGGTGTAGCTACTTATTACTACGGCAGTGACTTGCACTCACTTCACTCAGTTGTGGGCGAAAGATTCGCTTCTTTAGTACAGCGCGAAATATGCGCCCGAACCGATTTAGTTAACTGTCACTCCCATGCCAAGGTTTGGGATTTATTGCGTTTGACCAAAGCTCCAACTGTCCGGGTTGATTTGGGATATTTAACGAATCCAGGCGATGCCGAACGACTTGGCCGTGCTGATTTCCGCGATGTAATTGCTGAATCAATAGTTATTGCGATTCAACGTCTTTATTTAGCATCCGAGGATGATGCCAAGACTGGGATGCTGCGACTTTCTGACCTACGTAAAGCTGGCCTACGCAGTAATTAACCTGCGCGTATTCGCGCCTCTTTATGGGATGATTCGCAGATGTCCGACTTAACGACTCGCTTTCACACCGGAACCCCTCAGAACCTAGAGGAACGTTTCGCGCACCGAGCTACTGGCATGGTCGCAAGTGAAATTCGTTCGTTATTCGCCGTAGCTTCACGACCTGAAATAGTTTCACTAGCGGGCGGAATGCCAAATCTTTCTGCTTTGCCAATGGAAATGATGGCTTCAGTTGTCTCTGATTTAATTTTAACTCAAGGTCAAGAAGCGTTGCAGTACGGTAGTGGTCAAGGTCATCCAAAATTACGTGAGCAAATCTGTGAAGTTATGGCGCTTGAAGGAATTCGCGCTAATCCAGATGATGTTGTTGTAACCACTGGCTCACAACAAGCACTTGATTTAATTTCTCGTATTTTTATTGATCCAGGCGATGTAATTTTGGCTGAAGCTCCTTCATATGTTGGCGCACTTGGAACTTTCCGCCAATACGAAGCTGCGGTTGTGCACGTTGAAACAGATAACGATGGCATGGTTCCGGAATCACTGCGACAAGCCATTAAAAGCCTGCGCGCAGCCGGCCGTAAAATTAAGTTTTTATACCTAATTCCAAATTACCAAAACCCTTCTGGTGTTTTATTGCCGGCTAACCGCCGCACTGAAATTCTTGAAATTTGCCGAGTTGAACAGATTTTTGTGGTTGAAGATAATCCTTATGGTCTTCTAGGTTTTGATAAGCCATCACCAAATGCGATGCGTGCTGAAGATTCTGAAAACGTTATCTACTTGGGTTCCTTTTCGAAAACAATTTCGCCTGGATTGCGCGTCGGTTGGGCGCTAGTTCCACAGTCCTTAAAAGATAAATTAGTTGTAGCAAGTGAATCTTCAATTCTCTGCCCTTCTAATTTCACGCAAATGACAATTTCTAATTACTTAGCTAATCAGCCTTGGCGCGACCAGATTGCTTCATTCTGCGATCAGTACAAAATGCGACGCGATGCGATGCTTGAATCCCTTGATGAATACTTCCCAAAGAGCGCTACTTGGACTAAACCAGGTGGTGGTTTCTATGTTTGGGTTACTTTGCCACCAGAAATTGATACAAAAGCAAT
>JBEINS010000200.1:0-1556 GCA_040377985.1 Candidatus Planktophila sp.
CCGCATCAAGCAGATCTTGCAGCGCTACAAGGATCTACAAGACATCATTGCGATTCTTGGTATCGATGAACTTTCTGAAGAAGACCGTATCTTGGTAGGTCGCGCACGTCGTATCCAGCGCTTCTTGTCACAGAACACCTTCGTAGCGAAGGTCTTCACCGGTATCGAAGGTTCATTTGTGCCGCTAGTCGACACAATCGCAGCATTCGAAGCTCTTGCTGATGGAAAGTACGATCACGTTCCAGAACAAGCATTCTTCATGTGTGGTGGCCTCGATGATGTTGAGCGCCGTGCTGCTGAATTGGCGAAGAACTAACTCATGACACTTAAAGTCGCAGTAGTTTCACCAACACAGAAGGTTTGGTCAGGCGAGGCAACATTTATATCAGCTCGCACAACCGAAGGTGACCTTGGCGTATTGCCTGGTCACGCACCTTTATTTGGTGTTCTAGTCGACGGAGCTGTCAGCATTAAAGTTGCCGACGGAACAACCCAAGAGTTCAATGTTCATGGTGGGTTCTTATCAGTATCAAATGATCGAGTTTCGATCTTGACTGAGTCAGCAGGTTAATTAGTTCTATTTAAAAATCCCGGTAGAAATATCTACCGGGATTTTTTCTGCTTTAAAATAATAAAGATTTAAAGTTCGCGAGTAACATCGGCGCCAAGTGCGCGTAATTGTTTAGCAAAATCAGGGTAGCCGCGATCAATGTGATAACCATCTTCTACAAAAGTTATGCCATCACTTACCAAACCAGCCAAAACCAAGCCCGCACCAGCTCGAATATCAGTTGCCACAACAGGTGCGCTAGAGAGCTTTTCGACCCCAGTTATAGCTGCGTGATGGCCATCGATGGTGATTTGTGCGCCTAATCTGATCAATTCATTAACGAACATAAAGCGACCTTCGAAAACGTTTTCGGTCACTATGGCATCTCCAGTTGCAATGGCATTTAACGTAATAACCATTGGCTGCAGATCTGTAGGAAAACCAGGGTAGGGAAGCGTTGAAACATCAATTGCTTTTGGCCGAGAATCCATACGCACCCGAATTGAGTTTTCATTTGAAGTAACGATTGCACCGGCGGCAGTTAATTTCTCAAGTGGAATCTCTAAATCTTGCGCACGTGCTCCGTTAATCGTGATGTCGCCTTGCGTCATGGCTGCAGCAAATGCCCAAGTGCCAGTGACAATGCGGTCTGCGATTGTGGCGTGATCAGTTGGGTGCATTTTTGAAACACCAGTGATTGTGATTAGCGGCGTGCCCAACCCTTCGATTTTGGCACCCATTGAAATTAAGAAATTGCCAAGATCAACCAAATCTGGTTCGCGAGCTGCGTTATCAATCGTAGTGACACCTTTTGCCAGTACTGCCGCAGTCATTAAGTTCTCAGTCGCGCCAACGCTTGGAAAATCCAAAACAATTTCGGCACCCGTTAAACCATTAGGTGCTTCAGCAATTACGTAACCATGTTCATTGTGGGCTTTAGCACCCAATGATTCCAGACCGCGGATATGAAAATCTAAACCACGCGAACCAATAGCATCGCCGCCGG
>JBEINS010000041.1:0-7810 GCA_040377985.1 Candidatus Planktophila sp.
AAAGTACCAAGTGGCGCAGACCTAGCTAGTGGTTTCTTTGTTCCACCAACTGCCTTTGTTGATCTACCAAATTCATCGGCTGCTGTGCAAGAAGAGATCTTCGGACCAGTGCTCAGTATTGCAACTTTTAAAGATGAGGCCGATGCAATAGCAAAAGCACAAGATAGCGACTTCGGATTAGCTGCGGGTGTCTGGACGAGTGACATAAGTAGAGCTCATCGGGTAGCAGGTGAATTGCGAGTCGGAAACATTTGGGTCAATACTTATCGCGTGCTTTCTGACCTGATGCCATTCGGGGGAGTTGGCAGTTCAGGCTATGGTCGCGAAGGCGGCACTGATGCTCCTAATCTCTACACCTGGACGAAAAGTGTTTGGATCTCTAAGTCACCGGGCCTGCCTAAGAACTATAAGGCGAAGTAATGAGCAATGAAGAGATCAAGAATCTTTATTTAGATTCATACCGCAGAAACAATTTCTTTATTGGCGGTGAATGGGTCAAACCAAATTCGAATAACGTAATTGACATCATCAGTCCGAGTACCGAAGAGCTAATTGGCCAAGTACCTGATGCAAATACGGCTGACATCGATCTAGCTGTAAAAGCTGCCAGCGCCGCCTTTGCGAAAAAGAATAGCTGGAGCACTTGGCCAGTTAGCGAGCGAACAAAAATCATGCGTAAGTTTGCAGATATTTTGGAAGCTAAGCACCAAGAACTCTCTATTTTGTATGCACATGAACTTGGGCGACCATATAAACCAACTGTTTCACGCCCAAGTCGCCCAGCTGAACTACTTAGATATTACGCAGATTTAGCTGAACAAATTGAGCTAGATCAAATGCGCCTAATACCTGCGCTACAAAACCCAGGCAGCGTAAAGAGATCTTCAGTTAAATTGGAATCACGTGGCGTTACTGCAGTCATCGTTCCTTACAACGGCACTCTTGAAATGGGAATGTTTAAAATCGGTCCTACTTTGGCACTTGGTGGCACAGTAGTTTTAAAGCCCAGCCCACAATCACCTCTTGAAGGATACGTATTTGCCGAAGCTGCAATAGAAGCTGGTTTTCCGGCCGGTGTAATCAATGTTCTACCTGGATCACGCGAAGCTGGCGAGGCGTTAGTTGCGCATAAAGAAGTAGGAATTGTTGGTTTTACTGGTTCAACTGCAACCGGAAAAGCTATTGCTAAAACATGCGCCGAATCTTTCACGCCAACGATTCTTGAATTGGGCGGAAAATCTGCTGCTGTCTTGCTTGAAGATGTAGATGTAGCAACATTTGCCAAGAATCTTCCGTACCTAGGCTTTACATTTACTGGCCAGAATTGCTTTATCCATTCGCGCATAGTGGTTAATAAGAATAGATATGCCGAAGTTTTAGATGCCATTTGCCAATCAGCTGCCACAATCATTGTGGGAGACCCCTTTGACGATCAAACGCATAACGGCCCATTAATTAGTCAGGCACATAGAGATAAAGTTGAAAGTTATATTGCCTCTGGTATTTCAGAAGGTGCCCGAGTTGCCTTTGGTGGCAATCGACCAGAGCACCTTGATAAAGGTTGGTATTTAAACCCAACAATTTTTGCTGATGCCACAAATCAAATGCGCATAAGCCGCGAAGAAATCTTCGGCCCAGTCATCTCAGTAATCAAGGCCGAAAATGATCAAGCTGCGATCGATATCGCCAATAATTCTGAGTTCGGTTTAGCGGGCTCAGTTTGGGCAAATGATGAAGTCCATGCGCGTGAAGTGGCTGATCAAATCGATACCGGCTCAATTGGTATTAATTGCTTTGGGTTTAATACTTCAGCGCCATTTGGCGGGCGCAAAAATAGTGGAATCGGAACTGAACTTGGCCTTGAAGGATTCTTGGCATACGCAAAATACAAGTCAACGCATTTTTCTCATTAACTCAATAAGGCAAAACTTCTAACAACGCATTATCTGGCAGCGTAAACATCGTTGGCTCAGAGACTTCGCCTCGCACGGTCACAATACTAATTCCGGCTGCCAAATCATTAGGTGCAACTTCACGTTGCCCACCCTCAATCGGTAGCTGATCAATCTCAATCGCATTGCGGCCAGCAAGTTGTAGTGAACTCAATCGATGCAGCGAATCTAGTGGTTTCTCATAAACTCGATTTATTACCCTTATTGCCACTTCGCGATCACTGGCCCGGCGAACTTCGAATTGTGATTCTAAAACTTCGCGAGACTTCTCTAAGTCAGAAGCACCAAGGACACAAATGAAAATGCTGCCGGATTCTTTTGAGACATCAGGTAGTTCAAAATTAGGAACTTCACTCAAAATCTGGGTTATGTAAACAACTTCACCATTTATGCCAGCTAGTTGCGCCGCAATTAACGGTAAGGGTTTGGATGTACCAGATAAAGGAACCGCTTCATTTAGAACTGTAAAACCAGCCGTAACTGCTTGAGCCACATATTTATGAACATCATCAACACATATTTCCAAGGAACTCCAGCCAAATGTTCGAAGCGGTTGTGGCTTTTGGTGTTCTGTCGATTCAATAAATCTGACACCGCCATTAATTCCACTAACTTCGAGAACGCGGGCGCCAATCAGATTTGTAGCTTGCCACCTGCTTGCTGCTTCAGCTCTCAGAAGATATTCAGATCCTTTTTCCTGCCATCCAAATGCTGAGATATACATGGCCACTGATTTCGCTAGGTCATGAGTCAAAATTGTTACGGTATCGATTGGGCCAATTTTCACGCTTTAACCCTATAACTTGCTACAGATATTGGTTCTATTTATTCATTTCAAATCGTTATATTTCTCAGCGTAAAAGACGAGCAGTTACAGTTCTACGGACTGGAACTTCGTTGACTTTCTGAGCGTGTTATAGCAAGGTATAGGCAACAGTACGTAGCTATGACCTAAGGAGAGCGCATGCGTCACAAGAAAATTCTGAGTGCCACAATATCAGTTGCCATGGCGGCATTGATGGTTGGTGCCAGTCAGGCACCAGTAAGTGCCGCAGTTGGCACAATTACAATTGCAGTACCTGGACTTCCACCAAGTCAGGGAAACCCATTTAAAGAAGGTCCAGGAACTCCTGGAATCCATACTTACGCCGCAATCTTCGATGCGTTAACTCGCGTAGACGATAAGGGAATTGTTCGTGCCCGTCTTGCCACATATTGGAAGACTGTTAACAGCACAACATGGCGCTTTACATTGCGCGAAGGAATTAAGTTCTCTAACGGTGAAGATTTCAATGCTGATGCAGTTAATGCAACAGTTGATTTCTTAGTTAGTGCAGATGGTCGTAAAACAACTATCGGTTCAACTGAACTTCCAGATGTAACAGGAGCGACAAAAGTCAGCGAGTATGTTGTTGACATTACGACAAAAACTCCTGATGCAATCTTGCCTGCTAAGTTGGCAGCTCTTTACATTGTTGCTCCAAAAGCTTGGAAGAGCGCTGGACAAGATGTATTCGCTAAGGCACCAATCGGTACCGGTCCTTTCAAAGTAGATTCAATTACAACTACTCGAATTGAAATGTCGGCATTCACTGGATCATGGCGCGAACCAAAAGCAGCCAAGCTAGTAATTATTCCATTGGCTGATGCAGCATCTCGTTTACAGGCACTTCAATCAGGCCAGGTAAACATGGTCGCGGGTATTAACCCAGATCAAATCGCTGCTGCTCAGCGTTCAAAAGCAACCGTTATTTCAATTCCAGCGCCACAAGTTATGTCATTGGCATACAACGTTGTAGGTGGCGGCGCGGTTAAAGATGTGCGTGTTCGCCAAGCTCTTAACTACGCAGTAGACAAGGAAGCAATTGCTAAGGGTCTGCTTGCAGGTAAAGGCAAGGCAGCAACTCAAGGTGTAACTCCTTCAGTTTTGGGTTACAACAAGGCTGTTCAGGGCTATCCATATGATCCTGCAAAGGCTAAGGAACTTCTTGCTGCTGCTGGCTTCGAAAAGGGCCTAACAATTAATGCTGACATCACTGTTGGTTCTTTCCCATCAGATAACTTGATCTATCAATCAGTTAAGTCAGACCTTGCCAAAGTGGGCGTTACTTTGAACTACACCACTATTACTTTCGCTCAGTGGTTACCTCAATACAACGCAAACAGCTGGAAGGGTGAAGCATTCGGACTTTCTTGGAACTCTGCCCCACGCGGAGATGCCTCTCGTCCATATGCAATCTTCGTATGTAAGCCAGTAGGTGCGTTCTACTGCAACGCTGAGGAAGATGCGCTAGTTAAGAAGGCATCTACCGAACTCAATGCGGCAAAGCGCCTAGCAATTCTGAAGGAAATTGCAGTGAAGGTAACGGCAAGTGCTCCAGCGTTGTATATCGTTGAGCAGATTGATCTTTACGCCGTAGGTAAGGGCGTAAAGGGATTCTCAGCTGCTAACCGACTAATCGCATACGAAAACGTCTACGTAAAGTAGATTTTGCTGGGCGGTTTTTAATCGCCAACTTCTTTACAGTTTAGAATGTGAACCGGGCTTTCCTTAGGAAGCCCGGTTCACTAACTGAAAGGCATAAATTTTGAAGGCAAGGTTGAAAGCAGTCGGTTCTCGACTACTTCAGTTAGTTGTTTTACTGGGGACCATTTCGACCACCCTGTTTTTACTACTTCGCTTATCTGGCGACCCTGCCATTTTGCTCGCCGGCGAAGGTGCTAGTCCCGAGACAATTGATGCGATTCGAGCCGATTATGGTTTCGATAAGTCGCTATTGCAACAGTACCTAATGTTTCTTTGGGATATTGTGCGGTTAGATTTCGGTAGATCTCTGGTTAATTCACAACCAGCCCTTGGTTTCGTTCTTCAATATTTGCCTTCAACTCTTCACTTAACTTTCTTAGCTGTTTTCTTCAACTCAATCATTGCTATTCCAGCTGGTGTTTGGCTGGGCGCTAAACCAACCCAACGTCGTCGCAAGATTTTGAGCACAGTTGTGAGCGTGGCGCAGGGAACTCCAGCGTATGTAATCGGCCTTCTGCTAATCCAAATCTTCTCGGTTTGGCTTGGCTGGTTACCTTCAATTGCCGGTACTGGCACTTGGGCTTGGGTTCTGCCAACCGCCACACTCTCATTCGCACTGGCCCCAAACTTAATTCGGGTCGTAGCCGCAAGCGTTGAAGATACGACGCGTCAAGATTATTACCGAACTGCTAAAGCAAATGGCGCAGCCCCTAATGTTTTATTAATCAAGCACTCTCTGCCAAATGCACTGCTCTCAACCACCTCATTACTTGGTGCCCAGTTTGCCTTTTTATTATCTGGGGCACTCATTACCGAGTATATTTTTGCTTGGCCAGGCCTTGGTCTGATTTTGGTCCAGTCAATTACAAATTTGGATTTTCCAACTATTCAAGCAACGGTATTCGTTGTCGCATATTTAGTTTTCATCGTTAATTTATTAATGGATCAAGTTTTCAGATTAGCTGACCCTAGATTGCGTAGGAGTCAATTATGAGTCAAGAGTTGAAAGATCAAGTCACGCCCATCACTAGGCGAAAAATGTTTCAGAGTAAAAACAAGTCTTTATTAACTTTAAGAATAAGTGCTTCGATTCTTGGATTCCTCTTTATTGTTGCGCTGTTTCAGCCTTTCTTCTACACCGCAGATCCAGCAGCTTCTGATCTAAGTTTGCGTTTACAGTCTCCAAGTCTTGGGGGTGCATTGCTAGGTACTGATGCACTAGGCCAAGATGTGTATTCCCGCGTTATTGCTGGCTTTAGATGGTCGTTAGGAATTGGAACTGTTGGAACCTTGCTTGGTTGTTTCATCGGAATCACACTTGGCGTTAGCGCTGCATGGAATCGTAAGCGACTTCGTATCGTCCTTAGCCGAGTAATTGATATTGGAATTTCATTCCCGTATTTGATTATCGCGGTAACTATTGTGACCGTGGTAGGCCGGGGATTCTGGCCACTAGCCCTTACTTTGGGCTTAGTTTGCTGGCCCACCATTGCGCGAGTTGTATATGCTGAAACTTTGACTTTGCGCGAGCGAGAGTATGTAACGGCTGCACGATTATTTGGAATTGGCAGCATCCGCTCGATCTTCACTCATATTTTGCCAGCGCTACGGCCAACTATTCAGGTGGTTGCAGCTTTTACTTTCGCCGAACTTCTAATTGCCGAAAGTGGGTTATCTTTCCTTGGCCTAGGTGCACCCCTTGGTACGCCAACTTGGGGAAATATGCTCAATGAGAGTCGTTTATATATGGAGAGCGCTCCCTGGATGATGTTTGGTCCAGTTACCGCCATCATCCTTGCTATCTTTGCAGCCAATCTTTTGGGCGAAGGTTTAAATGCTCGCGAACAATCCAGAAGTACGCGGGTTTCCCAATGATTAACACAATGACGAATGCAATTGAGATCAAGAATTTAGTTGTTAGTTTCCCAACGCCGGCTGGCTATTCAGCTGTTGTGCGCGGCATCAACTTAACTATTAATCCGGGCGATCGCGTTGCAATCGTGGGTGAATCTGGTTCAGGCAAAACCATGATGGGCTTGAGCATGTTGGGTATTCAGCCAACTTCTGCCCAAGTTGAAGGTGAAATTTTAATTGGCGATGTAAACATGGTTACCGCACCCGATGTCGTAGCCCGTAAATTACGTGGCAACTACATCTCAATGGTTTTCCAAGAGCCACTTACTTCACTTAACCCAGTTCGAACGATTTCTAGTCAACTATCTGAATCGGTCAGACGCCATAACTCGATAGGCAAGAAAGAAGCCGAAGCAAGAGTTCTTGAAGTACTAACTGCAGTTGGAATTCCGGCCCCAGAAGAGCGCATGAAGTCATATCCGCACCAACTTTCTGGCGGATTAAGACAGCGCGTAATGATCGCTCTTGCACTAATAAATAAGCCGCAATTGGTAGTTGCCGACGAACCAACAACAGCGCTAGATGCCACGATTCAAGCCCAGATTCTTGACCTTTTGCGTAGCGGCATGGGCGATGCGGCGTTAATGCTAATTACCCACGATCTAGCTGTGGCTGCAGATGTCTGTAATCGCATCGTGGTTATGTATGCCGGAAATATTGTCGAGCAAGGCCCGGTCTCTGAGATCTTAAGTAATCCAAAGCATCCATACACCCGAGGTTTGCTCTCTGCGATTCCTAAATTTGATCAAGCTCGCCCTGCTCTTAATCCAATTCCGGGTTCACCACCGACTATTTCAGAAGTTGTGCCAGGCTGCCGTTTCGCATCTCGTTGCTCTTATGCCGATTCCCAATGCACTGCTTCCGAACCAGAGTTCATAAACAATATTGCCTGTTTCCATCCAGTGAGCGGAGCGGTCAAGTGAGCGCTGATAAGAAATTGATTAATGCGGTTGATCTATCAGTTACTTTTAAAGTGCCCTCAGGTTCTCTGCGCGCAGTCGATACCGTTTCATTTTATGTAAATGCGGGCGAGACAGTTGCAATCGTTGGCGAATCAGGATCAGGCAAGACAACGCTGGCTCTCTCGCTAATGCGTGCCTACGCGCCAACTTCTGGAAATCTATTCTTTGAAGATCAAGATATAACTCACCTTTCTGAAAAGGCGTTAAAGGATTTCCGCAAGAAAGTGCAGATGGTTTTCCAGGATCCATATTCCAGCCTGGATCCGCGCATGACTGTTTCGCAAGTTATCGCCGAACCGTTACGTGCCCACTTTAAGTTAAGTGCAAAAGAGCGCGATGAAAAAGCTGGCGAGTCACTTAAGGCGGTTGGCTTAAGTGCCGATTTCCTTAATCGCAGAGCGAGCCAATTCTCAGGCGGGCAACGTCAACGTATTGCAATTGCTCGCGCACTCGCC
>JBEINS010000176.1:0-2255 GCA_040377985.1 Candidatus Planktophila sp.
CAAGTACATGCATGGTGTTTACAGAAGAATGCTGGACTCTACGGAATCGCTTTTGCGATCAATGAGTTACGAGATATCTATTTAGTTGGCCGTCTGCCACTAACTGCAGTAACTAATCAAGAGATAGATCGAATAATTGGTAGCGTGTTACAAGTAGCTGATTCCTCATTTAATCCGTTACTTGAGATTGGCTTTTCCAGCGCAATTCGTCGGGAATGGGCTTGGCGGGTTTCGCGCGGCGAATCGCTGGCAAATCTTGAAGCATTTTCACATTTGATTTAATTCATCTAGGATTACGGTATGAGCAACTTTGAATTAATCCTATTACGCCATGGCGAAAGTGAATGGAATGCCAAGAATCTCTTTACTGGCTGGGTAGATGTTCGCTTATCTGCAGCAGGTGAAGCAGAAGCTGCTCGTGGTGGAAAGTTACTCGCTGAAAATGGCCTGTTGCCTGATGTAGTTCACACTTCGCTACTTCGTCGCGCAATCCATACCTCGCAATTAGCACTCGATGCTTGTGATCGACATTGGATTCCGGTTAATCGTTCTTGGCGCTTAAACGAGCGTCACTACGGTGCGCTGCAAGGTAAAGATAAGAAAGAAACGCTAGCTACTTATGGCGAAGAACAATTCAAACTTTGGCGCCGTTCTTACGACGTGCCACCACCGCCAATTGATACAAATGATCCATATAGCCAAACCGGCGATGCTCGCTACGCTGATTTAGGCGCGGATATGCCCGCAACAGAATGTTTAAAAGATGTGGTCACCCGCATGATGCCTTATTGGAACGGCAATATCGTGCCAGATCTAAAAGCCGGCAAGCGAGTTCTAGTCACTGCGCACGGAAATTCACTACGCGCACTTGTTAAGCACCTTGATGGAATTTCAGAATCAGATATCGCAGAATTAAATATTCCAACCGGAATTCCGCTACTTTATAAATTAGATGCAGAGCTAAAACCAATTAAACGCGGCGGCGAATATTTAGATCCAACTGCTGCAGCTGCCGCAATTGAAGCAGTTGCAAATCAGGGCAAGAAGTAATTAATTATTTGCAGAATTTGCGTATTCGCCGGTGACTAAGTAATAGACACGGCGGGCAATTGAAACTGCGTGGTCTGAGCAACGCTCGTAATAGCGGCCCAGCAAAGTCATATCGATAGCAGTTTCAATTCCATATGGCCAAGAATCGTCTAGCAAGATTTCAAATAAACGACGGTGCAGAATATCCATCTCGTCATCATCTTTTTCAAGTTGCAGCGCAGCTTCAAGGTTGCGAGACTCAATAACTCCAATTGCTTTTTGAGTAATGCGAGCTGTCACATTGCACATCTCTTGCAGAGTTAGAACTAGTTCAGGTGGCACGGCTGCAGCTGGGTAGCGCATACGAGTCAACTTTGCCACGTGATGCGCTAGGTCGCCCATACGTTCTAAGTCGGCGCTCATGCGAAGCGATGTAACCAATGTGCGCAGGTCGCCAGCAACAGGTTGTTGGCGAGCCATCAGATTTATCGCACGCGCCTCGATGTCATGCTGCATGTCATCGATTGCGTCATCTTCGGAAATAATCTCTTCGGCAACCTTAAGGTCCGCGGTAAGAAGAGCCGTAGTCGCGCGCTCCATTGCCTTGTTTACTAGATGGCCCATTTCGACAAGGGAGGTACCAATGCCGTCTAAGTCATCGTGGAAGGAATCGCGCATGGGGTAAACCTAGACCAACCGCACATCAGAGCGGCGGTATTAAGTGAACGGGTCGCAAATCTGAGGTAAATATCTGGGTGAAAAGGGTGTAAATGGCTGATTTTGTAGTTCTGAAAGTGAACTCTTCTCTACGATAAGACTATGTTCTGGCGCCGAGACAAGGAAGTAGCAGTCGAAAGCGGCTGGGAAATTCCTGATTCCCTGCTTGAACTTTTGGAAATCCTCGATGCTGAGTATTTAATTCTCGCCCCGGGTGAGCAAGTACTTTCCTCATCAGCTGGCACGAGCGCACTATCAATGATTCGCGATGGTCGCCTAGTTTCGACTCCACTACTTAATTTAGTTCGCGCAGTACGCCGCTCAAATGTTTATCAAGAAGCAACTGTTGAATTACCACGCGGCCCGATTGGCCAAGGAACCCATGATCTATTGGTCCGCGTTTCACCAATCGGTACTGATGGACTAATAGTTGCGCTAATTTTTGACGATAGTGAGTTTCGCCGCCTCGATGCTATCCGTCGTGATTTTGTAGCAAACATTTCGCATGA
>JBEINS010000062.1:0-6036 GCA_040377985.1 Candidatus Planktophila sp.
GGAATCCAGATTCAGGTGCCACTTTTCATCAAGCAAGATGAGAAGATCATGGTTGATACTAGAGATGGATCGTATCAAGGTCGCGCTAACTAGTGTCTGCCCGTAGTAAAGCTCGAAAACATAGTCTGGATATTCTCTACGAAGCTGATATTCGCAAGAGTGATCCCTTAGCGATTATTGAAACTCGTCTAAACATCAGCGATGATGCCGATTTGCCACCAGTTCGTGATTACACCAAAGAGTTAGTTACCGGCGTTACCGAACATAAACGTAAGATTGATGAGCTAATCGCAACCTATATTCAAGGTTGGGATTTAGATCGATTAGCTGCGGTTGATCGAAACATCCTTAGAATCGCAATCTTTGAAATCCTTTGGGCTACCGAGATTCCTGATGCGGTTGCTATTGATGAAGCTTTGATTCTGGCGAAGGATCTTTCAACTGAGGAATCGGCCGGCTATATTCACGGCGTTTTAGCAAAGATAACTTCGATTAAGAGTGATTTATCTCTTTAAGTAGATAGTTTTCGGTAGTAAGCCAAAGCAATAAATCAGCTTGCTCAATTCCCATTGCAAAGCTCAAATTCAAAAGATCTGACTCTCTAATCGATAAAACTTCACCATTCCAGTCGCTCCGTTTTTTTACTATTCCGGCGCAGTAACTAACTAATAGCGCTAGCCGACTCGGGTTTGTAAAACTTGGGCGACTAATTGCTCGTAAATCTATAGTCAGAACAAGAACTGAGTCTTGCCGACCTAATGGCTGACCCAGTAAGTACGCCACATCAACGCCCAGAATCCTGGCGATTTCACCTAGCCGAGAGATGGGCATATTTCGAGAGCCACGTTCGTATGAGCCAATTACAACGGCCTTAATCTTTCCGATTGCAGCCATCTCGGCGATAGTCCAGCCCCGCTTCTTGCGGGCAGCGCGCATGCGTCGACCGATCTCAATATTGCTGGGAAATGGGCGAAAAAAAGCATCTGACTGTGGAGTTATATTCATGAGCACAAAGTTAGCCCGTTCGGGGATTCAGTGACTTAGCCCATCCACAGGTTTGGTGCACCTACTGCTATCCTTGCGCCGCATCCTTTAAGACCCATCCTGCGAGGTGGGGAAGGAGATTTATATGAAAACAGTCCTGCCTGCGCCCGATATATCGCGCGCGATAGTCCGCATAGCTCATGAAATTCTTGAGCGCTATGACGGTGCTGACTCAATCACTCTTTTAGGAATTCCCACGCGTGGCGCTCACTTAGCGACTCGCATCGCGGCTGCAATAAATGCCATTGAAGGCGGACAAGTCGCGGTCGGAACTCTGGACACCACGATGCATCGAGATGACTTGCGAACTCGTTCACCTAAAGCTCTATTGCCGACGCTTATTCCAACAGCCGGTGTTGAGGGTCGACATGTTGTGCTGGTTGATGATGTTCTCTTCTCTGGTCGCACTATTCGTGCTGCCCTTGATGCCCTCGGTGAAATCGGTCGTCCCACAAGTGTTTCACTAGCTGTACTTGTCGATCGTGGTCATCGCGAGCTGCCAATCAAAGCGGACTTTGTCGGAAAGAACATTCCAACATCTCGGACTGAAATTATCAAAGTTAATTTGGTTGAAGTTGATGGCACAGATGAAGTAACAATCGCTGAAGGGGGAGTTAAGTGAAGCATTTACTTAGCATCAATGATCTCTCGCGCGAGGAATCAATTTTGATCCTTGATACTGCTGCCGAACTAGCTCGTATCTCAGATGGACCAATGAAGAAGCTACCTACTCTTCGTGGTCGCACCATCGTTAACTTGTTTGCCGAAGATTCAACTCGCACCAGAATTTCTTTTGAAGCAGCAGCCAAAAGACTTTCAGCCGATGTAATCAATTTCTCAGCAAAAGGCTCAAGTCTAAGCAAGGGCGAATCTCTAAAAGATACCGCCCAGACTTTGCAAGCAATGGGCGCTGATGCTGTAGTAATCCGCCATCCAGCTTCTGGTGCACCATTTCGATTAGCCGATAATCAATGGATGAGTGGGGCGGTAATTAACGCCGGCGACGGAACACACGAGCATCCAAGCCAAGCCTTGCTCGATGCTTACACAATTCGCAAACACCTTAGCAAAGGTGCCAAAGATTTAGTTGGCCTACGGGTTGCAATAGTTGGCGACATTCTGCATTCTCGAGTAGCCCGTTCGAATGTTTTGTTGCTTACCAAGTTAGGTGCTCATGTGACGCTAGTTGCACCACCGACCTTGTTGCCATTTGGCGTGGATAGTTGGCCCGTAACAGTTTCCTACGATTTAGATTCGGTGATTCCACAAGTGGACGCGATCATGATGTTGCGAATTCAACAAGAGCGAATGCACGAAATTTTCTTTCCTAGCGCTCGCGAGTATTCCAGGTATTTTGGTCTAAATCGTGATCGCGTTAATGCGCTGAATCCTAACGCCATCATCATGCATCCAGGTCCAATGAACCGGGGCCTCGAGATCACCGCTGATGCTGCCGATAGCGCTCGCTCGGTAATCGTCGAGCAAGTGAGCAACGGCGTTAGCGTGCGAATGGCGATTCTTTATCTATTACTTGGCGGAGCACCAATCGAAGGCGGTATCAACTGATGAGTTATTTGTTAAAGAATGCAACGATGCCAAACGGCAGCAAAGCCGACCTAGCTATTCACGATTCTCATTTTGTGGCTGTAAGTTCACTGCCTAAAGATCATCAAGTCATTGATTTAGCGGGCAAGCAAGTGCTGCCAGGGTTAGTTGACTTGCATACTCACCTGCGCGAGCCAGGTTTTGAAGAATCTGAAACTGTTGCTACCGGTTCACTCTCTGCCGTTCGCGGTGGCTTTACGGCGATTAGCGCGATGGCCAATACCTCACCTGTAGCTGATACTGCCGGCGTCGTCGAGCAGGTCTATCGTCTTGGTCAAGCAGCCGGACTATGTGATGTTTTCCCGATCGGTGCGGTTACAGAAGGTCTTAATGGCAAGACGCTTTCCGAAATCGGCGCGATGGCAGATTCAGCCGCGCGAGTCAGAGTGTTTAGCGATGACGGTAAATGTGTTTTTGATCCACTAATTATGCGGCGTGCTTTGGAATATGTGAAAAAGTTTGACGGAGTAATCGCTCAGCACGCGCAAGAGCCAACGCTTACTCAAGATGCGCAGATGAATGAAGGCGAGATGTCTGCCCAACTGGGTCTCAAAGGTTGGCCCGCAGTTGCCGAAGAAGCCATTATTGCGCGCGATGTTTTGCTTGCAGAACATACAAAATCACGCTTACATATTTGCCATCTAACTACCGCCGGTGGCGTTGAGATTATTCGCTGGGCTAAAGCACGCGGAATCCAAGTAACAGCCGAGGTAACTCCGCACCACCTATTACTAACTGATGACTATGCTAAAAATTATGATCCGATCTTCAAAGTTAATCCGCCATTACGGTTAGAGAGTGATGTGTTAGCGCTGCGGGCTGGTTTAGCAGATGGCACCATCGATATCGTCGCGACTGATCACGCACCGCACAGTTCGGAAAGTAAGGATTGTGAATGGTCGGTAGCAAGTTTCGGAATGGTTGGTCTAGAAACGGCACTTTCGATTGTGATCAAGACAATGGTCGAGACCGGTGCGATGAACTACGAAGCAATAGCGCAGAGACTCTCGATCGCACCAGCTCGTATTGGGCGATATGAAAATCACGGCCAGGTGTTAGAAGTTGGAAGCGTTGCTAATCTCACTGTCGTAGATACCTCGGCGAAGTGGGTAGTTGACCGCGACTTAATGTCTACTAGGTCTAAGAACACGCCGTTTCATGGATTTGAACTACCTGGCGTCGTAACGCACACCTTCTTTAACGGAAAGCTGGTCTTTGGTGGGTAAAGCGCTTTTAGTTTTAGAAGATGGCCGTATCTTCACTGGTTTTTCCTGGGCGGCTACCGGCATTACTTTTGGTGAAGCTGTCTTCTCAACCGGAATGACTGGATACCAAGAGACACTTACGGATCCGAGTTATCACAAACAAGTCGTGATCATGACAGCGCCACATATCGGCAACACAGGTATGAATTCACCTGATGAAGAATCTACCAAGATTTGGGTGAGTGGGTTCGTAGTGCGAAACCCTTCGTCAATGGTTAGTAATTGGCGCAGCGAACGTTCGCTCGAAGATGATTTGATCGCCCAAAATGTGATCGGTATTAGTGGCGTAGATACCAGAGCATTAACCAGGCACTTGCGCGATCGCGGGGCAATGAAAGTTGGAATTTTTTCGGGTACTGAACTTTCGATTGAAGAAATGGTTACCCAAGTTAGATCAAGCGGTGCGATGTCAGGTGCCTACTTAGCGCAAGATGTTTCTACAGAGAAGCCATATGTGGTGCCAGCGATTGGTCAAAAGAAGTTCACGGTTGCCGCTCTCGACCTCGGAATTAAGGCAGCGACTCCTCGCTCGATGGCGGCCCGTGGCATTGAAGTTCACGTATTGCCAGCCAGTACTAGCTTCGCGGAGATTCTTGCGCTTAATCCAGACGGAGTCTTTATCTCCAATGGTCCTGGTGATCCTTCGACGATGAATGAAACTGTTGAGTTAGTACGCGAAGTCTTATCTGCAAAGATTCCGATCTTTGGTATCTGTTTTGGTCATCAGATTCTTGGTCGAGCGCTTGGTTTTGAATCCTACAAACTGCAATTTGGCCACCGTGGAATAAATCAACCAGTGATCGATAAAGTTACCGAGAAGGTTGAAATTACTGCTCACAATCACGGGTTTGCGATCAAAGCGCCAACCACGGGTACTTTCACAACTGTCTTCGGACCTGGTCATGTCACACACGTGAATCTAAATGACGATGTGGTCGAAGGTTTAGCTTTACTAGAACAACCAGCATTTAGTGTGCAGTACCACCCCGAGGCTGCTGCTGGACCTCATGATGCAAACTATTTGTTCGATCGCTTCGTTGATTTAATGGCTGCCAATCCAGTTGGAGCAGTTAATGCCTAGAGATAATTCCATCCAAAGCGTTCTCGTAATAGGCAGTGGCCCGATCGTTATTGGGCAGGCTTGTGAGTTCGACTATTCGGGTACTCAAGCTTGTCGAGTACTACGCACCGAAGGTATCCGAGTTATCTTGGTTAATTCCAATCCGGCAACAATCATGACTGACCCAGAGTTTGCTGATGCAACTTATATCGAACCGATTACCGCCGAATACATTGAAAAGATTATTGAGATTGAAAGGCCAGATGCGATTCTGGCAACACTGGGCGGACAAACAGCGCTAAATGCCGCAATTGCGTTAAGTGAGAGAGGCACGTTAGCCAAATTCAACGTTAAATTGATCGGTGCAGATATTCCGGCAATTAATCGCGGCGAGAATCGCGAACTCTTTAGAGCGATTGTTGAGAAAGTTGGGGGAGAGTCATCTAAATCGATCATCTGTCACACTATTGATGAAGTATTGGCTGCCGCGGTTGTTTTGAATTATCCAGTCGTAGTTCGTCCATCTTTTACGATGGGTGGCTTAGGTTCCGGGATTGCCTTTGATGAGCCAGCTTTGCGCCAAATCGCCGGAGCTGGTTTAGCTCATAGCCCCACCACCGAAGTATTAATTGAAGAGTCAATTATTGGTTGGAAAGAGTATGAACTAGAAGTAATGCGCGATCATAAAGATAACGTGGTGATTGTTTGTACGATCGAGAACGTTGATCCGATGGGAGTTCACACTGGAGATTCGATAACCGTAGCTCCTGCAATGACGCTCACTGACGTCGAATATCAACGTCTGCGTAATCTTTCAATCGATATTATTCGTGAAGTAGGCGTCGCAACTGGCGGCTGTAACATCCAGTTCGCGGTTAATCCAGTTGACGGTCGCATAATTGTGATTGAAATGAACCCACGGGTTTCACGTTCAAGCGCACTTGCCTCTAAATCAACTGGTTTACCAATTGCCAAGATCTCCACCAAGTTAGCTATTGGTTATTCACTCGATGAAATTCAAAATGACATCACTAAAGTCACGCCAGCTTCATTCGAGCCAAC
>JBEINS010000090.1:0-4563 GCA_040377985.1 Candidatus Planktophila sp.
CAATTACCTATCGCGAGCTTTTCGAACGGGCTTGTCGGTTAGCAAATGCGCTGCTTGCAGCTAATTTAAAACGCGGTGTGGCTATTGGTGTTTTGATGGGTAACCGATTGGAATATTCCGAAGTTGCAGCCGGTTGCGCAATGGCTGGATTCCCAATCGTGCCAATTAATCCACGCCAGACTGCCGACGAAAATACTTACATCTTTGAACACTCTGAAGCACAAGCACTGATTTATGACTCCGCACTCGCAGCTGTTCTGCCAAGTAATTTGCCGGCGACCGTTTGGGCAATTGATGGCACAGACACCCATCCAAACTACGAAGAACTCATTGCAAAATATCCATCTACTGACCCTGGTGTTGTAGTTGATGAGAACGAACCGTTCTGTATTGCATACACCTCAGGTACTACTGGCAAACCTAAAGGTGTATTGATTTCTCACCGCTCGCGTTGCTTAACTTTCTACGCAACTGCAATTGAGTGGGGCCTTGGCCCAGGTCGTCGCACTATTGCAGTGGCTCCGATGTATCACGGCGCTGGTTTTGCATTTGGTTACGGCGCAGTTTTCACTGGCGGCACTTTAGTAATGCAACGCAAATTTGATCCCGAAGAAACTCTGGACATGATTGGCCAGCATAAGTTACAGACAATCTTCTTAGTTCCAACTCATGCCCAGATGATGCGGGCACTTGGCGATGAGGTAGTTGCATCAAAAGATATTTCATCTTTGGAAACTATTTACTTCAATGCTGCCGCTCTACCAATACCGCTAAAGGAATGGGTGGTAAAGCTTTTCCCTAACGTCGATGTGCACGAGCTTTATGGTTCAACCGAAGCCGGCATTGTTACTAACTTGCGTCCAGTCGACGCTCTGCGTAAAGCAGGTTCAGTGGGTCATGCCTGGTTTATGACTGAAGTGATTGTGCTAAATGATGATGGCACGCCAACGCCAGTTGGTGAACCCGGTGAGCTTTACTCACGTTCTCCGTACTTAATGAATGGCTATTTTAAAGATGATGCCGCAACCGAAGCCTGCACTACTGCCGATGGTTTCTTAACTTGCAACGACATCGTGGTTCGCGATGCCGAAGGTTATATTTCTATTGTCGATCGCAAGAAAGATTTGATCATCTCTGGTGGCACCAATGTTTATCCTCGTGAGATTGAGGAAGTTCTCGCGAAACATTCAGACATTGCTGAGGTTGCAGTCATTGGAATTAAGGATGAAACTTGGGGCGAGCGCGCAATTGCGATTATTGTTTCGCGAAGTGGAACAGAAATAGCAGCTGAAGAACTCGATGCCTTCTCTCGCAAATCACTTGCGGGTTACAAGATTCCTGGCGAGTTTCATTTCCTTAAAGTGTTGCCAAGAAATGCTTCTGGCAAGGTTTTAAAGACCGATTTAAGAGTTCAATTCTCGAAATAATTTGTTTAAAACTTAGCCGCTTGTCTATTGCTAACAGCGTTGCTCATCGCTAATCTCAACTCTGTAACTGGAGCTACTTTCCGCACTGTGGAACGTGGTAAAGGTGCACAAAACTATTTCTATCTTCAGAGGGAGATGTAAATGCGTCCACACGTAGAGCTCATTGATCAGGCAGATTATGTCTGGCATGGTGCTGAATTAATTAAGGGCAACGGTCGTGCAAGTGAGCGACGCATGAGTGTTGATGAAGAAGATGGTTCATCATCTCTTCGCGTTGATTTCCATACTGATTGGAATCGCGGTCCCGGAATTCATCACGCAAGTACTGAGTACTACGTTCTAGATGGCGAGATGCGTATTGGTGGACAAACAATTGGCAAAGGTGGCTATGTTCAAGCACCACGTGGTGTGCCAATGGATTCGATTTTCTTTAAAGAAGGAACTCGAATTTTGCACTACCGCGAATATGGCGATGCCGGTTTCGATGAAGTAGATAGTGTTAAAGCCCCACGTTGGAAAGATGCGGCGCACGGTGACATCACAATCGAAGATACTGAAGCTCGTCAGTGGGATGAAGTTCCAAACCCAGGTCCAATGCCTGGTCTTTTAATTAAGTATTTGAAAGTAGATCCAATTACTGGTTTCTACACTCGTTTAGTGCATGCTCGCGAAGGTTGGACTGATCACCGTCTTGCGCACCACCCATGTTATGAAGAGGCATATACCGTTCAAGGAAGAATGTCTTACAACTTTGGTGACTTAAGCGTTGGCACTTACTTCTTCCGCCCAGCTCGCGTAAAGCACGGTCACTTTGTTTCACTCGAAGGTGGTGCAACATGGTTGCTTCGCTCAGATGGTGAATTAACAAACTGGTATAGCCAGAACGAATTCGTCCGATGGGGCGCAGATGCTGTGAATTACGGACCTGACGGAACTCGTATGAAGTGGTCACAGTCAACGCATGATCTAGGCGAAGTACCTACTTGGCGTACCGAGCATGATCTAAAGAACTTGAAGGGTTCGGTTGACTATCAGCGCTCAATGAATCAGCCAGATGTTGATTATGTTCAACACGGCACTGGCCCTGATAAGTCACTAGTTGCACTTGGTATTGAAAATGAGCATGGCCATTCACACGATGGTGATCATGGTCATTCACATGAAGCCTGGCCAGATCCTAAGTCGCTAGAACATCCAGATGAGCGCACTGATGAAGGTGCTTACAACTGGGGCTATGGCCGTAAGTGGGAACCAGGTATGCCAATTCCTGCTCCAATCATTTCATCGCTTCCAGTGCGCTCGCGTTCACGCGGCCGCTGGGATGGCGATGGTATGTAAATGGGAATAACACTGCTTGAAGTTTTTCTCTTTATCCATGTAGTTTTATTTGTTTATTGGTTAGGCGCTGACCTTGGCGTCTACTACACATCTCGTTTTGTGGTTGATCGCAAACTATCTACTGAGACGCGTGCGATCACTGGCAAGATTATGGAATTCGTAGATTTAAGTCCGCGCATTTGCTTAGTGCTCTTCTTGCCGAGTGGAATTTCGTTGATTTCGCTCTATGACAAATCACCAACGTTTGTAATGGATAATAAATATCTGATCATTATTGGATCCTGGCTAGCTGGCTTGGCTTGGCTTTACTTGGTTATTCGAAATTACCATTCACATGGCGACCCCAAGGCTGCAATTATCAAGAAGACTGATTTAGCTATTCGCTATTTGATCGTGGCTTCTATCTTTGTCGGCGGTATCTATACCTTGGCAGTTGATGAACCATTTGGCGTTACTACTAATCCAAAGTGGCTGGCGATCAAAGTTATGTTCTATGCAACGGCTATTGCTGGTGGCGTTGGAATTCGTAAGGCGCTAGTGCCTTTCGGTCCAGCTTTCGGAAAAGTTTTAGCGGGCACGCAGACCGAATCTGATAACGATGCACTTTCGCTCTCACTTAAAAAAGCCCTGCCTTGGGTGCACTTAATCTGGTTCTGTGTATTGGCCGCGGCATTCTTAGGAATCGCAAAGCCAGGAGCAGTACTTTAATTAAATAAGAATTAAAAAGCCCCTCACATTGACGTGAGTGGCTTTTTATATATCAATTACCAGATGGCTACATTGCCGCCAGGCACTCGATGTTCTTCGATGAGCGTAGTTTTAACAAGCTTTTCATGTTCAAATGATTGCCAAGTGCGGGTGCGATAGTTGTCATTAACAATATAAATAAGCTCAAGCACCTTTAGGTGTGGCTTGTCTTTCCAGGTATAAGGAAATACCAGCATCTGCGAATTTACAACTGTGGTCTGTCCCAGAAAGTTTGCATCATCAAATAGCAGTTCATCGTCAATTACTCTGGCGCGAAAATCAATGGTCTCTGCTTCTTGGCCAGTGCGCTTATAAACAATGCGCTCATACCAATCTTCGCCAACCAAACGGGTCTCTTGATGTGAATCATATTTTTCGATCAAAGTGCCATCGGTTTTAAAGTGGGAATAAGTTCCTTCCCAAACTCCGGTCAGGCCATTTAAGATATCTCGAAGATTGCTCATTGTGGGGTTCCATTCAGCTCGGCTAGCACGTAGGTGGTTTTTAAAACATCCCAACGAATCTTTACCAATTGGCGAGAACCCGGCATTACCCAAACATCCTCAGGCGGCCAACCGTAATTATCTAAGTGGTAGCGATACTTCAAAGTGGCAATAGTGCCAGCTGGCACTGTGACACTTTCTTCGCCCATAAATTCAATGCCAAACTCCCACTGACCAATCATTGGGCCCGTCGAACCATCTGGTTCAGGGGAAGAATGCAAGATGCCACTAAAGTTTTGAATCTTCTCTGAACTGTTGTGGTCATACATCGCAGTATGGAAACAATCGCAGAGAACTGGGTGCGGACCGAATGATTTAACCCCGCCTGGCACCTTAATTTTCTGCGTTACATGGCCATGTTCAGTCATCCAAGAGTGACAGGTGGCATCTTCGCCTTCGAAATTAAACCATCCACTACCCCGATGCTGGCCTTTAACTTCCAGACGCACATAAGTTTCAACCGGTCTAAATTCATGTGTCATCGTGTGGGTAACATCGCGCAGAATCTCAGTGTCATCCATTTCGCAATGTGCGCGAATAACTCGGTA
>JBEINS010000131.1:0-3255 GCA_040377985.1 Candidatus Planktophila sp.
AAACCTAATAGCAGTGAGAAGCCAGCTAGTGAACTATCGCTCTTCGCTAAGTTCTTACGTTCACTCTTAGCGCGCTTTTCAGTGGGGCTAATTAAGTGGTGATAGGTAAGGCTGGCATCACTATTTGAAACAATGTAATCAGCCGCAATTTCTGTGCCATCAGTTAATGCGATTCCGGTAGCGACTCCGTTTTCAGTTTTAATCTTGGCTACCGGTGAATTTAAATGAATTTTGACACCCAGATCTAAACAGCGTTTTTCAATTGCAATAGCCAATTGGCCAATGCCACCGGCCAAATGCCACGCCCCGAATGCTTCTTCAACGAAAGCAATGCTAAGTAGTACCGCTGGCGCTTTACGAGGGTCAGAGCCGCTATAGGTGGCATAGCGATCGACGATGAAACGCAGCCTTTGATCAGTTAACTTCTCAGTTGCCATCTCGCGCAGCGTCTTATGAGGCGCGATAACCAGTAAATCTCTTATCAATGTCACTCGTTTAAAGAGAGCAGCTATCGAAGTAAGTTCAGATTCAATAAACGGTTCGCGCGAGACATCCCACATTGCTTCGGCGCGCTTCATAATTTGATCCCATTGTGCAGCCGCTTCGCTTCCAAAGGCTGCCGTTATCGCTTGAAGAGTTTGGTAGCGCGAGAGGTTTGCAAACTTAACGTTTGAACCATCGGCAAAGCGATAATCAAAAGCCGGATTAACTGGGATTTGGGTTAAGACATCTTCCATTAAAGCGCCAGTTTTTAGAAAGAAGTCACGGTAAACCGCCGGCAGAGTTAGCAGTGATGGTCCGGTATCAAAGGCGTAGCGACCAATCCATTCGGTACGACATTTGCCACCGACAAAATTTGCCGCCTCATAAATTTCGACTTGATGACCAGCTTTAGCAATACGCGCTGCGGCACTCATGCCACCAATGCCGGTGCCAATCACAACTACCTTGCTCATAACGTGCGCCCCTTCCACTGCACTTTTCCGCGGGCGCTCCAAGAGTAAATAATTAAGTAAATCAACAGCAAGGTTGAAATCGGATGCAAGAATGAATCCAGAAATCGACCACCAGATACGCGTGCGGCAATGATTCTCGAAATGATTACGAATTCCAAAGCGTAGAAGCCGGCGGTAAATCCAGCGATTACTCCCAATAGGGGGAGAATTCCAGTTAGGAATAAGAAAGATATTGCAACGAAGGAACCAAGCCTTGATCCGAATGCTGCCCATAGTGATTTGCCGTAGCCAGCTTTAACTTCGGACCATGAGTTATACATGTGACAAGTTGCAATATGTGAACCGTCTGCAACGCAGCCCTTGAATCCATTTCGCAACAACGCACGGGCAAGTTCCATGTCATCTAAGACTGCTGTCTTAGAGACTAAATATCCAGAAACAGCGCTAAGCGCGTTTTCGCGCACTGCAAAAAATTGTCCATTAGCTACTGCAAGTGAGGGTCTGCCTGATTTCTCGGCGATCCGAAGTGGCACTGTCGATAACCAAGACCATTGAAGTAGCGGTTGAATCATTCGTTCGCCAAAAGATTTCGCGATCTGTTTAGGATATGGCGAGACGAAATCTAGGTTTCTATCAATCAGCAAATTTATAGTCGCACAAATGGCTTTTGGTAATAAGCGCACATCAGCATCAATATTTACGAAGTAGTCAGCTTTGGCTTTAGACCGTAATTGCTCGAGCGCCCATGGCTTTCCAAGCCAACCATCAGGTAGCTGTTGGCCACTTGTGACGGAAAATCGTTTATCACCTAAAGTTTCGCGCTTTAGCAGTTCAAGTGTTTCATCTTCTGAATTGTCATCTAAAAAATAGAATTTGAGATCAGAGATACCAGTTTGAGCTTTAAGTGATGCCACCAGATCCACAATGTTGTCAGCTTCATTACGAACTGGCAGCAGCACTGCAACGGATGCCGATAAGTCTCGGCCATTGCGGGGGATACGAATTGATTGGGCATTTATAAAGGTCAGCAAAAACATTGCTAACGTTAAAAAAAGAGAAACATTTAACATATTAAATATTTATGGACGACCGAGCCAGCGGGCAAATACATATGGAGCTAGCGCCAAGGTATAGAAAAATCCACCAAAGAGCGCAACACCTGGACGGTCGAAGAAGAATAGGTTTGAGACAATTCCGCCAAACCAGCTCCACGCTAAGAAAACATCAGATGCTAGAAGTGAGGAACCGTATTTACGTTGTTCTTTAGGTAGGGAGAAATTAAGAATTGCCATTAACGTGATTCCGGCTAGTAACCAACCGAACATATTCGATAGTGGAATATCTGGTTGAAACGGAACATGCGAGCCAGTAACTTCCCATTTCCAGCGACCATCGCCCACCATCTGTGGGTCAAGAAAAAGATCCCAAGCCATCAAGGCAAAGCCACCGTAGAGAAATGTCCATTTCTTGGTCATCCGTCTTGCAACGATGAGTAACGGGTGAGCCATCATCGCCCAAGCAAATGGAACAACTAGTGGAATTCCAAGTAGCTGTGGGCCGAGGGATGCATCATATGAATAAGTTCCAAATGGCCAGCCGGTATTTTCGCCAATAAGTTCAATTAAGAATGCAAACGGCAAAGTAATTAGTAAATAACGACGGGTATATTTCCAGCCGTAAGCAAGTCGGGCATGCACGAACATTGCAGCAGCACCGAAATAAACAGTTGCGATGGTAACTACTCGAAGTGCTTCACCGGAAAGAAGCGGGTAAGACATTTGCAAGAAAAGAGCTGCAACCATAGTTCCGACCTGGAGGCCATTTGCAAACGGCGATACGCCACGGCGCTGACGGCGAGGTGCGTAGTTGCGAATGGACATGTGCTTAGTCTGCCCTATTTCGGCAAGTTAAATCGTGCCCCGCATCTCGCGCACGGCGAAACGGGCGAACAACTCCTCGGCATACCAATCAAATTCACTGGTTTGGGCAATCGCCTTTTGATGTGCAGCACCTTTATACGCAAAGTCTTTGATTGCCTGCATTGACTCCCAAAGTGAGAAAGTGCCTTGTAAACCAATCGGGGCTTCACCAATACCGATGGTTGAAATCAGGCCAGGGCTGGAATGCAGACTTGCAGTTACAGGTGGAACCGACTTAAAGAATCTCATGGTCTGGCTAGCTTTAATGCGAGCGCGAGTGATCGCCACAACTTGACCATCAAAATTAGCTGGCGCACTAGTCTCAAATGGTTTTTGCTTTGACCACATTCCGGTGGAAGCAATTGGATCAAGAAGAACTC
>JBEINS010000109.1:0-3882 GCA_040377985.1 Candidatus Planktophila sp.
CGATGCCGCCTACCACGCAACGCTTTAGGAAAAGTTCTGGCGCAATCCGCAAGAAAAGATCCATGTCATAGGCATTGCTAAAAGATTTAAATGGGCGAGCAGCTGCGCCACCATGTTGAACCTGCAACATTGGGGTTTCTACTTCAATGAAATCTAATTCGTGAAAAGTTTGACGTAACGAACGCATAACCGTAGGTCGCATGCGGGCAGTTACTCGTGCTTCAGGGCGCACAATTAAATCCACATAACGCATACGAACTCGAGTTTCCTCAGAGAGCGGATTATGTTCATTAGGTAGCGGACGCAATGACTTTGAAGCAAGTTGCCATGAGGTTGCCAAGATCGAAAGTTCACCGCGCTTTGAAGTAATGATTTCGCCAGTCACGCTAACAATGTCACCTAGATCGACTTGAGATTTCCAGGCAGCGATTGAATCTTCGCCAACTTTGTCGAGTGAGAACATAGCTTGTAGTTCAGTGCCATCGCCTTCGCGCAAAGTGGCAAAACATAATTTTCCAGTATCACGCTTAAAGATAATTCGGCCGGTCAAGCTCTCGATATCACCTGTTGCGGTATCGGTCTCAAGCCCTTGGTATTTAGTGCGAACTTCGCCCAATGTTTTCGTGCGAGCTACAGCAACTGGATATGGCTCGATGCCCTGGGCAATTAAGTCAGCCCGTTTCTCGCGTCTGATCCGTAGTTGCTCGGGTAGGTCATCACCGATTGTTGGAGTCTGCTCGCTCATAAGAAGTGCAGTCTAACGCTACTGATTGCGCTCGTGAATCAGACGCAAACCAATCAACGTTAGATCTGGTTCGTGTTCATCAATCGTCTCCGAAACGCCCAAAATTAAGGGTGCCAAGCCGCCAGTAGCAACAACAGTTGGCGTATCGCTATAGCTCAATGCAAGTTCTTCGGTAATTCGATTTACCAAACCATCTACTTGGCCAGCAAAGCCAAAGATAGTTCCAGATTGCAACGCCTCAACAGTGTTCTTGCCGATTACTGATTTAGGTAGAACTAATTCAACTTTGCGCAGTTGTGCGGCTCTAGCAGCCAGCGCCTCAACTGAGATTTCAATACCAGGGGCAAGTGCTCCACCTAGAAATTCTCCAGTTGGAGAAACCACATCAAAATTTGTTGAGGTTCCAAAATCAACCACGATTGCTGGCCCACCAAATAAAGTGTGGGCAGCCAAAGTATTAACAATTCGATCAGCGCCAATTTCTTTTGGATTATCTACTAGCAGTGGCACGCCAGTTTTAATACCTGGCTCCACGATGGTGGTTGGTACATCTTCAAAGTAATCAGCGATCATGCGACGTAGCTCGCGCAGAGTCGCAGGTACGGTGCTGCAGATTGCTAAGCCAGTTAAGTCGTACTCTGAGACCAACGCTTCGTATTGCAACCAAAGTTCATCGGCCGTGTTACGTGGGTCAGTCTTGACTCGCCATGACTGGGTTAAATTCTCACCTTCAAATATTCCCAGCACGGTATTGGTATTACCAACATCTACAGTTAACAACATGGTTATTTGCTCCTTACGTCGAGGCCGATATCGAAATTTTTTGCCGAATGTGTGAGTGCACCAATTGCTAAGTAATCAACGCCAGTTTCGGCATATGAGCGAGCTTTATCTAGAGTAATACCACCGGATGCTTCAAGTTTTGTTTGACCAGCTACCAACGAAACGGCTGCTCGACATTGCTCTGGTGTCATATTATCGAGCAGAACTAAATCAGGCTTAAGCGGCAGAACTTCGGCTAACTGTTCCAAAGTATCAACTTCGATCTCAATCGGCGCAGATGGAAATGCGCTGCGAACCGCTTTAAACGCTGCTTTCACGCCACCTGCTGCCGCAATGTGATTATCTTTAATCAGGGCTGCATCAGATAATGACATTCGATGATTGGTGCCGCCGCCCATGTGTACAGCAAACTTTTCTAACTCGCGCCAGCCAGGTGTCGTCTTTCGGGTATCACGAATTTCGCACTTAGTGCCAGCAATAGCATTAACCCATTGATTTGTTAATGTAGCAATGCCAGATAAGTGACCTAGGAAATTCAGTGCAGTTCGTTCTGCTAACAAAATCGCCCGTGCATTACCAGTTACTTTAATTAAAACATCGCCAGCTGTAACTGAAGCACCATCTTGAACAAGTATCTCTATGCCAGCAACGCCAACTTCAGTTAAAACTGCTTTAGCCATTTCAATGCCAACAACTACACCTGACTCACGAGCTACAAATTCTGCTTTTAACTCGGCATCGGCCGCAATGGTCGCAACCGAAGTAACATCTACTCCCCCGGCCAAATCTTCAGTAAGGGCTGCTTTTACTAAATCATAATTAATCATTTATTTATCACCAGCGCATATTCGGTTGCCCAATTTCCGACTTCATCAATTTGCTGCACAATTCTTTTTTCCCAAGCAGCACTTGTTTCTGGAAAATCTTCCCGCCAGTGCGAGCCGCGAGTTTCTTGTCTAATCAAAGCTGCTCGCAAAATTGTTTGGGCAAGTTGAAATAGATTGGTAGTTTCCCAAGCATCAACTTGTGGTGCATCGCTATGTCGAGCTTCGAGCCGAGATAAGGCGTTGCTGGTTTCAATTAGCGAGTCAGCTGAACGCAATACGCCTGCGCCGCGACTCATGGCAGTTTGTAGCTCTTTGCGCACTGCTGGGTCAAGCAAGAAAGGTTGACTGGTATTTTCAACTGGTTCAGATTCAGCCGGCAATTTCGCAGCAATATCAGCAGCGATCCGAGCACTGAAAACTAAGCCTTCGAGCAGTGAATTTGAGGCTAATCGGTTAGCTCCATGAACACCAGAACAAGCCGTTTCACCACAGGCATATAGGCCAGCAATACTGCTGAGACCGTTTAGATCTACGCGCACTCCGCCTGAGGCATAGTGCGAAGCTGGTGCTACTGGAATTAAATCTTTACTTGGGTCGATACCGTGAGATAAACATGATGCGTTAATCGTTGGGAACCGCTCAGCGAAACCAGTTAAATGGCGAACATCTAGCCAGACATGGTCTTGGTTACTCTCTTTCATTTTGCGCATGATTGCAATTGCCACAACATCGCGAGGAGCTAATTCAGCTAACGGATGTAGCCCTTGCATAAATCTATTTCCGTTGTCATCAACTAAATATGCACCTTCGCCACGCACAGCTTCGGAAATCAACGGTTGCTGTCCACGTGACTTTCCACCTAACCAAAGTACGGTCGGATGGAACTGAATGAATTCCACATCTGCAATTTTTGCACCAGCCCGCAGTGCAAGTGCAACACCATCGCCAGTAGATACCGAAGGATTTGTAGTGCTGGCAAATACTTGTCCGAGCCCACCGGTGCCAAGTACAACTGCTTTGCCCAGAGCTTGACCAACGCCATCGCGTGAACCAGCACCGATTACGTGCAGAGTGACTCCACATACGCGACCAGTTTTATCTTTCAGTGCATCTAGCACCAAAGCATCTTCGACAACTTCAATCTGCGGATCATTGCGAACTGCAGCTAATAGTGCACGTGAAACTTCAGCGCCAGTTGCATCACCGCCTGCATGCAAAATTCGATTACGTAAATGACCGCCTTCGCGAGTTAGCGCAATTTCGCCATCGGCTTCAGTGTCGAATTTGGCGCCTCGTTCAATTAATTTGCGCACTGCTTCAGGGCCTTCAGTTACCAAAACTCGAACAGCTTCAACATCGCAAAGCCCGGCGCCTGCCGTCAAAGTATCTGTTAAATGGGCCTCTGGTGAGTCGCCATCGCCAAGTGCTGCAGCGATTCCACCTTGCGCCCACTTAGTTGAGCCTTCGTCTACTTTTGCTTTCGTAACTATCAAAACTGATAAACCAAAAGTACGTAGTTGAAGCGCG
>JBEINS010000179.1:0-2212 GCA_040377985.1 Candidatus Planktophila sp.
CGTTGAAGCCGAGATCGGTCGCACCGGTATTAAGAAAGTTGTCGAAAGTAATTTAACTGAATCTGAAATTGCGGCCCTAAAGGTTGCAGCTGAAGCTGTTCGCGCAAAACAAGCCGATGTTCAAACTCTTTAAGGAGTCGCCGTAGATGTCAAAAATTAAAGTAACCGGAACCGTTGTCGAGCTAGATGGCGATGAAATGACTCGCATCATTTGGCAGTTCATCAAGGATTCCTTGATTCTGCCTTATCTAGATGTGAATCTTGAGTACTACGACTTGGGTATGGAAAATCGCGATGCAACTGATGATCAGGTAACTATCGATTCAGCTCACGCAATCCAGAAGCATGGCGTTGGTATCAAGTGCGCAACTATTACTCCTGATGAAGCTCGCGTTGAAGAATTCGGTCTAAAGAAGATGTGGAAGTCTCCTAACGGAACTGTTCGCAATATTCTTGGCGGCGTAATTTTCCGCGAACCAATCATCATCAGCAATGTGCCACGTTTGGTTCCACACTGGACTAAGCCAATCGTTATTGGTCGTCACGCATTCGGTGATCAATACCGTGCAACTGATTTCAAGGTTCCGGGTGCTGGCAAGCTAACCATGACTTTTGTGCCAGAAGATGGATCAGCTCCAATTGAGTACAGTGTTTATGATTTCAAGTCATCTGGTGTTGCGATGGGTATGTATAACCTTGATGAATCAATCCGTGACTTTGCGCGTGCATCCCTAAATTACGGACTACAACGCAAGTATCCAGTTTATCTCTCAACTAAGAACACTATTCTTAAAGCTTACGATGGTCGCTTTAAAGATATCTTCGAAGATATCTACCAAGCAGAGTTCAAGGATAAGTTTGTAGCTGCAGACATTTGGTATGAGCACCGCCTAATTGATGACATGGTTGCTATGTCATTGCGCATGGAAGGCGGCTATGTCTGGGCATGTAAGAACTATGACGGAGATGTGCAATCAGATACCGTCGCGCAGGGTTACGGTTCACTTGGTTTGATGACCTCAGTTTTGATGACACCAGATGGAAAGATTGTGGAATCCGAAGCAGCTCACGGCACAGTGACTCGTCACTATCGTGATCACCAAAAGGGTAAAGCAACTTCAACAAACCCAATCGCATCAATCTTTGCTTGGACTCGTGGCTTAGCCCACCGCGCAAAGCTTGATAACAACGCCGAGTTAGCTCAGTTCTGTGACACGCTAGAGCGAGTTTGTATTGAAACTGTTGAGCAAGGCAAGATGACAAAGGACTTATCACTCTTGATTTCAAAAGAGGCTCCTTACCAAACTACGCAGGAGTTCTTAAATTCAATCGATGAGAACCTAAAGAAGGCTATGGCCTAGAAGCATTTGGCCTAATTGAAATAAGGGAGTAAAAAACCCCGCCGATTAATACCGGCGGGGTTTTTAATTCAATCTTGAATTAGATGCGCTCACCAGTTGTTGAGTTAAATAGGTGAACTGCAGCTGGGTTAGCAGTAACTGTCACTGTTTGTCCTGGCTTTGGTGGATTCTTTGGATCCCAGCGCACAATTACTTGGGCGCCTTCTTCAGTCACATTTGCAAACTTAACTGAAGTATCAACTGAAGTTCCGTATACGAATGCATCAGCGCCGAGTTCTTCAACAACTTCAACTAGAACATCGAAGCCCTTTGTTGAAGGCGTGAAGCCCTCTGGACGAATACCAACTGTAATTGTTGCGCCAGCACTTGCCGGAACATCAATTCCAAGAGATCCCAACATTGCTTTTCCACCTGAGATAGGTGCATTTAGCAAGTTCATTGCAGGAGATCCGATGAAGCCAGCTACGAAAGCATTTGCTGGGTTATCGTAAAGATTACGTGGGGTATCTACTTGTTGTAGGAAACCATCTTTTAGAACTGCTACGCGATCGCCCATGGTCATAGCTTCAACCTGGTCGTGAGTTACGTAAACAGTTGTGATTCCAAGACGACGCTGCAGCGCAGCAATCTGAGTACGTGTAGCAACACGCAACTTGGCATCAAGGTTTGAAAGTGGTTCATCCATTAAGAACACTTGTGGTTCGCGAACAATCGCACGACCCATTGCAACGCGCTGACGCTGTCCACCAGAGAGAGCCTTTGGCTTACGCTCTAGATATGGCTCAAGGTCGAGCAACTTCGCTGCTTCGTTAACGCGCTTTTCGCGTTCTTCTTTGGAAACTCCGGCGATC
>JBEINS010000112.1:0-3735 GCA_040377985.1 Candidatus Planktophila sp.
ACCAGGACTCGAACCTAGACTTACTGAACCAGAATCAGCAGGGCTGCCAATTACCCCATACCCCATTAAGGCTTTCGCCCAAATGCACTGACCGGCATTGGTCAACGAGGGCTAAGAATACCTTAGGAATTACCGCGTATCTAACGCGAAAATTACCCTGTTTTTAAGGCTTTGCGAGCAGATCAGTGAAATCTACAACCGACATTTGCTCGAGCTTTGCACGATCAAGAGTGGCATCCTCAATTCGCTTCTGCTGCTCAGGTGAATAAATGCGCGCCAAGTTAGTGCGGAATTTTTCAATTAACAGCGGGATACCTTCGGTGCGACGACGTGCGTGACCAATTGGGTATTCAACTGCAACTTCTGCGAGTTTGCTGCCGTCATTGAATTCAATGGTTAGCGCATTAGCAATCGAACGTTTAGCTGGATCATGGTAGTCAGCGGTGTAAGAAGTATCTTCAACGCAAACAATCTTCTCGCGCAAAGCATCAATGCGTGGATCAGCTGCAATGTCTTCTTCATAGTCACGAGCTGTCAGGCGACCGAAAATAAGCGGTACTGCAACCATGTACTGAATACAGTGATCGCGGTCTGCTGGGTTATTGAGTGGACCCTTCTTATCGATAATGCGGATACATGCTTCGTGGGTACGAATTGTTACCGACTTAATATCATCTGAAGTTTTTCCAGCTGCAACCATCTGTCCTTGTAGAGTCATAGCTGCTTCTACTGCAGTTTGGCTATGGAATTCTGCTGGGAAAGAAATCTTAAATAGTACGTTCTCCATAACATAAGTTCCGTAAGGACGCTGGAATTTAAAGTGATTACCCTTAAAGAGAGAATCATAGAAACCCCAAACTTTGGCAGTAAGCACTGATGGATAACCCATCTCGCCAGTCTTAGCGATTAACGCTAAACGGACTGCGCGTGATGTGGCATCTCCTGCAGCCCATGATTTGCGAGAACCTGCATTTGGGAAATGGCGGTAAGTGCGAAGTGCTTGGCCATCAACCCACGCAAGTGAAACTGCATTTAAAGTTTGTTCGCGAGTTAAGCCAAGCATCTGTGAAACAACTGCAGTTGATGCGACTTTAACTAGAATTACGTGATCTAGGCCCACCTTGTTAAATGAGTTTTCAAGTGCAATGCAGCCTTGAATTTCATGGGCTTTGATCATGGCCGTCAAAATATCTTTGACCACTAGCTTCTTGCCGGTTGCATATTCTGGGTTGCGTGAAATCCAGTCAGCAGTAGCCATAATCGCGCCTAAGTTATCTGATGGGTGTCCCCATTCAGCGGCTAGCCAAGTATCGTTGAAATCTAACCAGCGGATCATGGCGCCAATGTTAAAAGCTCCTTGCACTGGATCTAATTTGTAACCAGTACCTGGCACGCGTACGCCAGTTTCGATTTCACCTTGTGCTACAAGTGGGCCAAGTAACTTACGGCAAGCTTCATATTCGAGTGCTTCAAGGCCGCAACCGATGGTGTCTAGTAAACAGTTATAAGCAGTTTCATAGGCAACATCTGAAGTTACTTGAAAATTAAGTGCGTAATCAACGATATCGATAATCTCTTTATCGAATTCTTGAACTGGGCGCGCGATATGTGATGACACTAGGTTTCCTTTTCGGTTATTTTTTATCGGTCAGCGAGTGGTACAAAAGTTAGATCTTCGGGGCCGGTGTAGTTAGCACTTGGGCGAATGATCTTGTTATCAATACGTTGTTCAATAACGTGAGCTGCCCAGCCAGTAGTGCGGGCAATAATAAAGATGGGAGTAAAGAAAGAGGTCGGGATATTCATCTTGTTATAAGAAACCGCTGAGAACCAATCAAGATTAGGGAACATATTCTTGGCATCCCACATCACAGATTCGATGCGCTCGGCGATGTTATAAAGGTTCATATCCCCTTGAGTTTCTGATAACTCATGTGCGACGGTCTTGATGACCACATTGCGTGGGTCTGAGATTGTGTAGACCGGGTGACCGAATCCAATTACTACCTCTTTATTTGCAACACGAGCACGAATATCAGCTTCAGCCTCATCAACGCTTGAATATCGCTCTTGAATTTCAAGGGCAACTTCATTAGCGCCACCATGCTTTGGTCCGCGAAGAGCCCCAATTGCGCCAGTAATGGCTGAATACATGTCTGAACCAGTACCTGCGATAACGCGGGCGGCAAATGTTGATGCGTTGAACTCATGCTCGGCATAGAGAATTAGTGAGATCTGCATCGACTTTTCCCACTGTGCATTAGGAACTTCGCCATGCAACATATGTAAGAAGTGGGCTGCCACAGAATCATCTGCTGTTTCTACTTCAATCTTCTTGCCGTTATGGCTGAAGTGATACCAGTAGACCAAGATCGAAGGAATACAGGCAACTAACCGATCAGCTAACTCGCGTGCCGCAGTGATTTCGTGCGCATCAGCTTCAGGTTCCATGGTGCCTAGGGCTGAAACACCGGTGCGAACTACATCCATTGGGTGGGCAGTTGCTGGAATCTGCTCGAGCACACGCTTTAGCGAATCAGGTAATCCGCGCAGTTTCTTTAGCTTTGCTTTATACGCTGTTAGTTCAGCTAAGTTCGGCAACTTTTCGTGAATTAAAAGGTATGAAACTTCTTCGAATTCGCAGTGCTTTGCCAAATCTAAAATGTCATAGCCGCGATAATGTAAATCGTTACCACTTTTTCCAACAGAACAAAGTGCTGTGTTGCCGGCCGGAACCCCAGATAGAGCAACAGACTTCTTTGGCTTAAACTCGACCATTTATTCTTGCTCCTTTAGGAATTTATCAAGGGCTTGCTCGTAACGATGATAATCAATGCGATCATAGAGTTCTTCGCGAGTCTGCATTGTGTCAATTACATTGGCTTGGGTGCCATCATTGCGAATCGCGTTATAAACATTTTCAGCCGCTTTATTCATGGCGCGGAATGCAGACAGCGGATAAAGAATCATCGAAACATCTGCGCCAGCTAATTCATCACGAGTAAATAGCGGTGTTAAACCAAACTCAGTGATGTTAGCCAGAATTGGAACATTTACCGCTGCTCTAAATTTCTTGAAATCCTCAAGAGTGCGAATAGCTTCAGGGAAAATGTAATCGGCGCCAGCTGCAATATAAGCAAGAGAGCGATCAATGGCAGATTCAATTCCTTCAACTGCAATTGCATCTGTGCGCGCCATGATTACAAAACTGTCATCACCACGTGCATCAACTGCAGCCTTGATGCGATCTACCATTTCGCCCTTTGAAACAACTTCTTTATTTGGGCGATGGCCGCAACGCTTGGCAGCTACTTGATCTTCCATATGCATCGCAGCAGCGCCAGCTTTAATCAAAGACTTAACGGTACGACCAATATTAAAAGCAGATGCTCCGAAACCGGTATCTGCATCAACTAACAATGGCAGATCGCAAATATCAGTTATGCGACGAACGTCCACAAGTACATCGTCAAGATTGCTAATTCCTAAATCAGGTACGCCCAATGATCCAGCCGCTACCCCACCGCCAGATAAGTAAATAGCGTTATATCCAGCGCGCTTGGCAAGGAGAGCATGATTAGCGTTGATCGTGCCCACAATTTGAAGTGGCTTTTCCTGGGCAAGGGCTTTTCTAAACTTTTCACCTGCAGAAATCTGCGTCATGCTTGAACTATAACACTTGGCTTTTTTCACCCCAAAAGGGTTCCAGTTAGTGAAACTGCTAACAGTTAAAGG
>JBEINS010000188.1:0-1987 GCA_040377985.1 Candidatus Planktophila sp.
CAGAGCTTTTAGCAAAAATGTCTGAAGGTGTTGCCGCCGGTTACACGCAGAAAGAAGCGGGTAATTGGTTAGCTAAAGCAAGGTTGTTAATGGAAGCAGTTCCTGCGATACGTGCGCAATCTGTTGAAGCGCGCGGACATGCCAGATGGTTCCCAACAGCAGAGAAAGATGTAGCCGAAGACGTTTACGTTCAAGGAATTGCCATCGAGCACACTCTCGTTCAGGTGCGCACGATTGCACGAACTCTCTTTGACTCAGCCGTAAGCGGAGGTATCGCAGATTCCACCAAGAAGCAGATCGCAGTTGCGCTATCTGCTGCAAGTTATGCCATTTCATCAAAGATAGATGATGAAGAAGACTTTGAAACTACAACCACGGCAACTGATGATGCTCGTGAAGCAGGTGCCGCACTTGCCGAATCACTAATTGAAGATGCAAAAGATGCTGATCAAGAACAGATCATTCGTGGACTTTCAATGGTTGCCAATATCGAACGTATCGCTGATTCTTTAGATCAAAACTCTCCAGCACTTAAGGATGTAATCACCCCCGACGAGCCGGCTCACGCCAAAGTGATGGCGGTATCTCCGATAGACCAGACCTTAAAAATTAATAAGCGCATAACTAAGCGTTTTAAGAAGATTTTCCGTAAGTATTTCTAACGCTAGAATTTGATATCGGCTACAAGGGAGAAGTAAATGTGTTCACGTGTTGTATGCAAGAAGTGCAGTAAATACACCTGGTCAGGTTGCGGCGAACATATTGAAGAAGCGCTTCAAGGAGTGCCTGCCGACCAACGCTGTATCTGCGATAACTAATGAAAGCTATCCAGATAACTAAATTTGGCGGACCGGAAGTACTCGAACTCGTTGAACTGGCCGATCCCGTACCAGGTGAAAACGAAGAGTTAATCGATGTCTCTTGTATCGGCATTAACTATGCCGACACCCACCAAACTGAGAATTCATATCTTTCCAAGCAAGAGCTGCCGTTAATTCCTGGCCTAGAAGTTGTTGGCAAGACCCAATCTGGTCGCCGCGTTCTTGCAAGTGTTAGCACCGGGGGATATGCACAGAAAGCGCTGGCACATAAAGCGATGTGTGTTGATATTCCAGAAAGTGTTTCTGATGCGCAAGCTGTTGCAATGCTTGTTCAAGGGACAACTGCTTGGCATATCTTGAAAACTATGGCGCATGTGAAGCAGGGCGAAACCGTTGTTGTTCAAGCTGCAGCCGGTGGCGTTGGTTCTCTGGCAATTCAACTAGCCAAGATGTGGGGCGCAAAAGTTATTGCAGTTACATCAACTGCAGAAAAGAATGAACTTGCTAAATCATTGGGCGCAGATGAAGTTGTTGATGCAAATTCAACCGATCTTGCTGCTGCGATGATGGCGGCAAATGGTGGAAAGAAAGTAGATATTGTTTTAGAAATGGTTGGTGGGAAAACTTTCGATGCCAGCCTTGAAGCACTTGCACCATTTGGTCGATTGATTACCTATGGAATGGCATCGCGAACTGCGCCAACTCCAATTCATTCGGGTGCGTTAATGGGTGGAACAAAAACTGTTGCAGGTTTCTGGTTGGCGCATTGCTTTGGAAAGAAAGAGTTGCTCGGCGATGTTTTGGTCGAGCTATTTGCTTTGATTTCATCTGGTGCGCTAAAGCCAGTTATCGGTGCAACTTATGGATTATCTGAGGCAAAAGCGGCTCATCAAGCGATGCTGGCTCGGGCCACAACCGGCAAAGTCACGCTTGATCCTGCTCGCTAATTTTTAACTTTCCCCGCACCTGTCGTACACTCACACCTCTACCTATTGCCCCCCTAGCTCAGTCGGTAGAGCGTTTCCATGGTAAGGAAAAGGTCACCGGTTCGATTCCGGTGGGGGGCTCGAAAGTGCACAACCCTTGGCGGGGTAGCTCAGCTTGGTAGAGCAAGCGGCTCATAATCGCTGTGTCGTGGGTTCAAATCCCGCCTCCGCTACTAGTTC
>JBEINS010000100.1:0-4210 GCA_040377985.1 Candidatus Planktophila sp.
GGGAGCAGTCTAGATTATGCGCTCTTCTCTTCTGAACGCTTTTCGCCTCTAGCGGCCCGCTTTGGAATATCTCCCGTGCGCTGCACAAATGTCGGGGTTGCGCCATCGGTGATTGATTCAGGAGTAACAATTACTTTGGCGATATCGCTGCGGCTCGGAACTTCATACATAACAGCTAACAGCACGCTTTCCATGATTGCGCGAAGACCACGGGCACCAGTGCCACGAAGTAGCGCTAAATCAGCAATCGCATCAAGGGATTCTGGGGTGAATTCAAGTTCTACTGAATCAAGATCGAAAAGCTTGGCATATTGTTTAACCAGAGCGTTCTTTGGCTCGGTCAGAATCTGCATAAGTGCTTCTTTATCAAGATTTTCAACACTTGTTAGAACTGGCAAACGACCAATGAATTCAGGGATCATGCCGAACTTAAGTAGATCTTCAGGCATAACGTCTGCGAAAACATCTTTGCGGTTCTTGTCTTCGGCTGTTTGTAGCGTCGCATTAAAGCCAACGCCAGCTTTACCTGAGCGAGCTTCAATAATTTTATCGAGACCAGCAAATGCGCCACCAACAATAAATAGCACGTTAGTTGTATCGATTTGAATAAATTCTTGATGAGGGTGCTTACGGCCACCTTGTGGTGGAACTGAAGCCACTGTTCCTTCCAGAATCTTGAGAAGTGCTTGCTGCACACCTTCACCTGATACATCACGAGTAATCGATGGGTTTTCAGATTTGCGTGCAACCTTATCGATTTCATCGATGTAGATAATTCCAGTTTCAGCTTTCTTCACATCGTAATCAGCTGCTTGCAAAAGCTTTAGCAAAATGTTCTCAACGTCTTCACCGACGTAACCTGCTTCGGTTAGCGCTGTTGCATCGGCAATTGCAAATGGCACATTAAGCATGCGAGCAAGTGTTTGTGCCATTAAAGTCTTACCGCAACCGGTTGGGCCAAGTAATAAAATATTGCTCTTGGCTAATTCGATGCCATCTTCGCGCTTTGAATCCCCTGATTGAACGCGCTTGTAGTGGTTATAAACAGCCACAGATAAAGACTTCTTGGCACGGTCTTGGCCGATTACATATTGATCTAGAAAATCAAAGATCTCTTGTGGCTTTGGAAGTTCAGTTAAACCAAGGGCTGCAGATTCGGAAAGTTCTTCAACGATGATCTCGTTACAAAGATCAATACATTCATCGCAAATATAAACGCCAGGACCGGCGATTAATTTCTTAACTTGCTTCTGGGTCTTTCCGCAGAAAGAACACTTAAGCAGGTCGCTGGTTTCGCCGATGCGAGTCATGATTCTCCTTTAGCGAAGGGCGGGGAATTCCCTTGCGTATGGGTGAAGCCTAATTTCTAACGCAGATTCTTGCCTGACTTTTCGCGCTTAATCTTGTTCGCTCTCAGCGATAATTACTTACGCTTGTGGCTTGGCCTTACGACTCTCGAGAACTTGATCGATTAGGCCATATTCAACAGCTTCGGCCGCAGTAAGAATCTTGTCCCGTTCAACATCGGCTGTTACTTCAGCAACAGTTTTATTCGAGTGACGAGAAATTAACTCTTCTTGCATTAAGCGGATACGCATGATTTCAGCAGCCTGAATTTCAATATCAGATGCTTGTGCGTAATCACCTTGCGCGAATGGCTGGTGAATCAAGATACGTGAGTGCTCAAGTGCATAACGCTTGCCTTTAGCGCCAGCTGCCAAAATAACGGCAGCAGCTGAAGATGCTTGACCTAAACATATTGTCATTACATCTGGGCGAACGAATTGCATGGTGTCATAAATAGCAGTTAGCGCTGTAAATGAACCACCAGGTGAGTTGATGTAAATCATGATGTCGCGGTCTGGATCCATTGACTCAAGCGTTAGCAACTGAGCCATTACATCGTTTGCAACAGTGTCATCGATTGGTTGACCCAAGAAAATGATGCGCTCTTCGAATAACTTTGTATAAGGATCAAGCCGCTTGTAACCGTAGGCAGTCTTTTCTTCGATAGTTGGAAGAACGTAGCGGCTAGTAATTTCATTTACCTTGTTGATGTTCATGCTGTTCCTCCGCTACCTGAAACTTGACCAGCTGATCGAACTACTTGATCAACGAAGCCATATTCCTTTGCTTCATCTGCTGTAAACCAATTGTCACGATCAGAGTCGATCGTGATCTGATCAACGCTTTGACCAGTGTGCTTAGCGATAATTTCAGCCATAATCTTTTTAGTTGCAGCCATCTGTTCAGCTTGAATACGAATATCTGTGGCAGTACCGCCGATGCCACCAAGTGGTTGGTGCATCAAGATGCGTGAGTGTGGCAACGCGTAACGCTTGCCAGGTGCACCTGCTGTTAACAAGAACTGACCCATTGAGGCGGCAATGCCCATGCCAACTGTTGCAATGTCATTCTTCACATATTGCATGGTGTCGTAGATCGCCATACCGGCAGTTACTGAACCACCAGGTGAGTTGATGTATAGGTAAATATCTTTTTCAGCATCTTCGGCAGCAAGTAATAAAATCTGCGCACAAATTGCATTAGCCATCTCGTCGCGAACTTCACCGGTTAAGAAAATAATGCGTTCGCGTAGTAAGCGTGCATAAACCTGATCGTCTAGCGCACCTGGACTTGCGTGCGAAGAACGAGCGCTTATCTCGCTAGTTTGCGGGTTTTGTAAATCCACTGACAGCCTCCTGTTTATTGCGTGTATTGACCTTAACAATTTACGGCGCGAAATGCTTCCCTAATTTGGACAAATCATGCGTAGATTGGCCGTGTTCGCTCACAGCGGAGCGATTATTCAGCGGCCTCTTCAGAAATCGCTTCGCCAGCCTGCGGACGAAGAGCTTCAAGATCGATGGTGTTGCCAGATGCATCCTTGATGATGATGCGGTCAAGTACGCCGGCAAGTGCCTTCGAGCGAGCGACTTCAGCTACCAATGTGGCAATCTGACCTTGCTTCTGAAGTTCCTGCGCGAATTGCTCTGGTGCCATTCCGTAACGCTGTGATTGGCGAACTAAGTATTCAGTTAGCTCCATCTCGTTAACTTCTACTGCTTCAGCCTTAACGATTGAATCGAGCAAGAAATCAGACTTAATTGAGGTGCGAACTTCTAGATCAACTTCTGCGCGGTGCGCAGCGTCTTCTAGACGACCTTCTGGCTCAAGATGAGCATTTACTTCATCTTCAACTAACTTATCTGGAACTGGAATATCAAGATCTGTAATTAACTTCTCAAGAAGTAGATCGCGTGCTTGAGCTCCTTGTTCCATCTTCTTTAAGCGCTCAAGGCGAGTTGCTGTATCTGCCTTTAGCTCAGCCAAAGTATCGAACTCGCTAGCAAGCTTTGCAAAAGCATTGTCAATCTCAGGAAGGATGCGCTCTTTAACAACCTTAACTGCAACATCAACATCGCCAGTTTCGCCTTCGGCTTGACCAACTAGTTGAGTATTAAATGTCTTGGTATCGCCAGCAACTAAGCCAACGAGTGTGGCATCAAGGCCATCAATCATGCGGTTTGAGCCAACTTCGTATGAAATATCAGAAGCTTTTCCACCATCAATTTCTTCGCCGTTAATCTTTGCCATCAAGTCAATTGTTACAAAGTCACCGTCTTTAGCTGCGCGCTCAACTGTTGTAAGAGTGCCGAAACGCTTTGCTAGCTCATCGATCTGCTCGTTGATATCTGAATCAGTGACAACTGCATCAGGAACTTCAATTGTGATCTTTGAGAAATCAGGAAGTGTTACTTCAGGGCGCACATCTACTTCAACGGTGAAGTGCAATTTTTCGTGATCAATAAATTCTTTGATATCTACTTCTGGGCGACCCACAACTAGAACTGTGTGCTCGCGTGCAGCTTTGCCATAGAACTCTGGCAGAGCTGAGTTGATTGCTTCATCAATAACAGTGCCACGACCAACACGTTGATCAATCATTGCTGCTGGGACTTTTCCTTTACGGAAACCAGGAATGTTTACTTGTGTGGCAACTCTTTTATATGCCGCATCAACATGATCTTTTAATTCTGCGAACTCGACTTCAATATCTAGTCGTACTCGGGTAGGTGAAAGTGTCTCGACCGAGCTCTTCACAGATTGCTCCTTATAGAAATTGATGACTGTTAAATAAGTACTACTGGTCGGGGCGGGGAGATTCGAACTCCCGATCTCCTGCTCCCAAAGCAGGCGCGCTAGCCAC
>JBEINS010000070.1:0-5756 GCA_040377985.1 Candidatus Planktophila sp.
CTCTTTGCGAAATCAAATTGCGGATTCGAACTCATCTATTTCTCCATTTTCTAAAAAACCTACCCCGTTGGGATAACCCAATTTTGCGCTATTTATGGGTTGAACGCTAATTAGAACAGCCGCTAGGCTCTAAAACATCCACTTAGTGGGGGCAACTTTGCCAAGGCCTGAGCAGGCTTTTTAAGCAGAGTCACAGCCTGCGCCAAGGTCGAAACCGCCACAACCTGCAGCCCCTTTGGAATATGGGTGATATCGGTGCAGTTATCAATTGGCGCGATAAAAAGCGTGGCCCCGGCGCGTTTAGCTCCGATTAATTTATCTTCGATACCACCGATCGGGCCAACTTCACCTTTTTTATTAATGGTGCCGGTTCCTGCAATCAAGCGGCCATTTACAAGTTGAGCGCTATCCAATTTTTCAATAATTCCAAGGGCAAAAATTAAGCCACCACTTGGCCCGCCAGTATTTGGTAAATCAAACTTCACTAGCCGACTAGTTAAATCACCTGATCGTAAAGATTGCGCTAGTGCAGGTTCGTACCTGTTTAAATAATTAAATGCAGCTGCTACTGCGTTGTCCTGCGAGCCATCCATCTCGGCCAAGCTCGCTTTCTTTTCCTCTTCGACATCTACATCTGGCTCATAAATAACTGACTTCGGAACTACTACCCCATCGGCTTGAATCCAACGCAATAAAACTTCGAACCCAAAGACCTGGGCATCTGGCGTGGATACTGAAACAGTTGTGAGCATTAGCTTTCCAGTAGGGGCTGGAACTTTATCGGTGAAGCGAGCTGGGATTTTAACAACTGGGCCTAAGACATCAGTTGCAGGACCAGGTAGCACAATTGCAAATGGCAGTGGAATGAAAAGCGAGAAGACCAGAATCAAAGCGAGAAAGTATTTAACTAAGCGAGGCAGCGGTGAATATCTCATCGGATGCACTTAGGCAGTTGGGTCGACGGGCTTTTCTTTTGCTTCAAGATCGCGGGCCTGTTGATCGCGGAAGGATTCTTGGAACTTCTGAAATGAGGTCACTGAGCGAGTTGTTTCTTGCTCAAATTTGCCCTGAAATTTGCTCACCCAAAGGACATAACCCAGCGCGCCAAGAAGTCCGGCAAGGGGAATTAGCCACCAAATTAAGGCGGTGAAGGCGTTGGACATAGCCCTAGCCTAGAGGTTTCGGGAAGAAAGTGCCCACTTGGGTTGGTTAACTAGTATTAGTTCGTCAGGTTTTAAGAGTTTGCTGAAATAAGTCAGAGTTAAGCGAGATTGGAAAGGCAGCTATGACATCTTTTGGTTTTGGACCCAGCGATAACTCAGACGACGCTGAAAAATCTGCCGAACTTGCCGCAGCTCTAGAAGCAATGCAGGCCCAGATGAAAGAGCAGTTCGAAAAACTTGGCATTAACCCAGCCGGATTTATTAATCCGCTACTTTCAAATTCAGCAAAACCAGAACCACTACCAAAATCAATTGTGCGCGACACTGCTAAGAAATTTACCCAAGCACATGGATCGCAACCAGTTGGTGCAAATGATGTTGCTGAGATAAAAACTGCGTTAGATCTGGCACAACTGTGGCTCGATGACAAAACAGATTTCACTTTGCTTTCTTCTGAAAACCGAATCGCACTAAGTCGCACTGATTGGGTTGACACCTCACTGGCTGGTTGGCAAGAAACTGTAGAGCCACTTGCTGCTGGGTTGGCAGATGCACTAGCTGGTTTGTTATCGCAAGCAAGTGAAGCTGCCGATCAAGCATTTAATTCCGATGGTTCGCTTAATGAAGAATTTCTAGCCGAAGCTGGCGTTGATCCAAATATGTTTAAAGGTCCAAATGGCGAAAACATTTTAGGTGGCATTGGAAATGCACACGCATCAATGGACATGATCGGCGGTCTGTTAAAAGGCTTCATAGGCTCACTTATCGCAACGCAACTAGGTCAAGCAATCGGTCAGCTTTCAGCCAGTGTTACTGGAATCCACGATGTTGGTCTGCCGCTAATTACTCCGGCCCACCCTGCGCTAATTCCGCAAAATATAAACACTTGGGCGCAAGATCTAGATGTGCCGATCACCGAAGTTCGCTTATTCCACGCACTACGCGAAGCTGCAATTGCTCGACTCTTTGATAACAATCCTTGGTTAGTTTCATATTTGCGCCAATCAATTACTGATTATGGTCGTGGCATCACAATCGATATGGACGCAATTCAAGATCAAGCTACTTCTGCACTTAGCTCGGCTGAGATTGATTTGAATAATCCAGAGTCATTTGCCAATGCAATCAATAAAGGTTTATTCACCCCCGAAGAATCTGAATCGCAAAAAGCTGCGCTAACGAAACTTGAAGTTGCACTTGCGCTAATCGATGGCTGGGTTGATGAAGTTGTCACAACTGCAGCAGGTGAGCGGTTGCCAAATTTGGAAAAGTTGCGCGAAACTCTGCGTCGCAATCGCGCAACTAATGCGCCAACCAAACAACTGTTTTCATCTCTGCTCGGCCTAGAGGTATCCCCTCGGTTAGCTCGTGAGGCAAGTGCTTTCTGGCGATCAATTTCGCAACTCAGCAATATCTCAACTCGCGACAAGATTTGGTCTGGCATTTTGCCAACCCAAGAAGAGTTGCTTAATCCGCAGCTTTATTTAGCAAGCGTTGAAGTGCCAGATGATCTGAGTGGATTACTTTAAGTAAGACAAGAATAAAAAAGCGAAGTCCCCGGTCGCTGTTAAATATCTGCCTTCCCCTTGCAGATATAAAACTGTTATCCGAGGACTTCGTAAGCGTGAACTTAACGAAGTTTTCAATCTGAATCAACCGACCCACACATTGACAAAGTGATTCTTTTCCTTGTAATGCACTACTTTCACGCTACCTTTTGCTTATGAATTCATCTGAAAATATCGATTTATTTTCAATTACTGAATCGCAAATAACTAAACCTGTAGTTGATACTTCTCTTGATATTGCACCAACATTGCCTGGGGTTGACCAAGGCGAAATTGTCGTCATTCGTTCTAAGCGACGGAAGAAAAATATCTCGGCATATCGCCAAGGTGGACAGATAGTAGTTTCGATCCCGGCTCGAATGAGTAAAGCTGACGAGCGATCGATTGTCCCCGAGATGGTTGAACGCATTAGAAGCGCCGAAGCCGACCGCACCCCGTCCGAATCTGTCCTAATCGCCCGCACCGTGGCCCTAATCCAGGCCTACGCCCCCGAAATCACCGAACGCCCCGCCAGTATCGACTGGCGAGCGATGCGTGAGCGCTGGGGATCTTGCACCGGCCTCGACCGAAGTATCCGAATTTCAGACCGCCTGCGCTTTGCTCCAGCCTACGTGCAGGACTACGTCCTATTCCATGAAGCGATCCACCTGCGCTTTTTCGACCATGGCGCCGATTTCCAGCGAATTCTGACCGCCTACCCCGATGGCGAGAGAGCCCAGGCCTACCTCGACGGTTATGAGCTGGCCGAGAGCGATCTGGCCCCGCCTGAGGTTAAATAAGGCTTAGGCGCGCCTAAAAAACTTCCCACAAACCACGCTCAGAAACCCCAGATTGAGCGTGAGCGGGGGTATCGTAAAGCCTGCACGCAAGTAACTTTCGTCGAATTCCATCGACAAATGCTCGCGTCGATTGGAGGCTTCACATGGCAGAGACATACAAAGGTGACGCTTACTGCGTTAAGTGCAAAGCGAAGCGTGATTTTGAAGGAACTGTAAAGGTTTCCGACTCTGGTCGTCGCATGGCTCAGGGCATTTGCCCAGTCTGTGGCACCAAGGTAAATCGCATCCTTGGCAAAGCTCAGTAATTTTTCATCAATAAAAGTTTTATCGAACGACCCGCAGCGAGTTAATCGTTGCGGGTCGTTTGCTTTGCCCGTCACCATCTCAAATTTGGGGCGCACCTGACTCTGCGAGCCATTCGCACTAACTTCAAGTAAGAAATCTGAGAGTTCTGCGCAGAATCTCGCTCGACTCGAAAAGCCGAATTCAAATACGCGCACTCTGCGCCCATGACAACTAATTCAGCAATCGAAATCTCTGAAATCAAGCCTCGTTTAAAAACAGGGGCAATCGTTACCGCGATCAGCAACACCAAACCGCAATCACATTTCATTGGCCATGCCAGCGCCGGAATTCAAATCAGTCATCCAGGGGCTGCTGCCGTCTTGGCCAACTTTGTGGGCTCGCTAACTTGTTTCGAAATCAGCATCAAGACTGGAGCACCTTTTGAAGTCGTAAACAAAATCTGCGATGAGTTAGTTGCCGCCAACTTGATTGACCAAATTGCCAAGCCCGTGGTGTTGGCCGATCGCTTTCATTCCGAAAAAACTAATCGCAAAACATTTTCACAGGACCAGAGCCAAGATGTCGCATATCTGCAACTGCAAGAACGTATCGCACCAGAGCTAGGTCAGATCACTTGGCAATCTGGAATCATAGATGCTGGCGTTACCACCTTAAGTCAGAGACAAAACGTAGACATCGATATTTGCGGTAATGATCGATTAGCAACTTCACTCTTAACAATCTTGTTAGCTAGCGGAGTTTCTCAAACAACTCTGGCGCTAAGTAATCTGCAACGAGACATCACTGCCCGAGACCTAGGGACTGGTGTTTTTGCAATTAATGACATGGGCATGAATCTAAATAATCGCGTTTGTGAAATCGCTCGTAACTTTTCGCTCTTTCCTATTTCCAAGAACGCTGAGATTAAAAGTTATTTAACAATCATCTTTGGTGCACCAGACCCAGCCAAAATCAGTGCTTTGCTGAGTTCAAACTTGCCGCACTTATTTATTAGTTCACTTGATGCAACCACAATGCGCATCGGGCCGCTGGTGATTCCGGGCAAAACACCTTGCAATAGATGTATCGAATTAAGCCAACTTGAACAATCGCCACTTCTAAATCAAATCAATCAAGCTCGCTCGTTTGCCCCAACCCAACAATTAAATGTCGCAGCCACTGCCCAAGTTGCGGGCATGATTGCTCAATCTGTTCTGAACTTTCTAGATACTGGCTTTAGTGAATTAATCGGCACCCAAATCTTGCTCGACACTGCGCGTCCATGTAATCCCCAACACATCGCATATGCGATTAACCCTGCCTGCGGGTGTGCCTGGTGATTTCAATGTGCGAGATTCTGAATTCCTCGCCAGAATTACCCAGTGAGCAACTTCGAAACTGAAATCCCGAAATCAACTACGGCGCGTACCGCCAAGATGATTTCTATTCCTGTTGGAATTGCCGGTCGTAGTGCACTCGGTTTTGGTCGCCAATTAGTTGGACAATCAGGCAGTATGGTCTTTAGTGAGATCCAAGAGAAAACTGCTGAACAAGTATTTAAAGTTTTAGGTGAACTTAAAGGTGGCGCGATGAAATTCGGCCAAGCACTTTCAGTTTTTGAAGCAGCGCTTCCTGAAGAGATCGCTAAGCCATATCGCGAGACTCTTACTAAGTTGCAAGAATCAGCACCGCCGCTACCAACTCGGGTAGTTCATAAAGTTTTAGCCAAAGAGTTAGGTGAAGATTGGCGCGATAACTTTGCTAACTTCGAAGATCAACCAACTGCATCGGCTTCAATCGGCCAAGTTCACAAAGCAACTTGGAAAGATGGTCGGGCCGTTGCGGTAAAGATTCAATACCCAGGTGCTGCTGAAGCTTTGATCTCAGATCTAAATCAAATTCAACGTTTTGCGAAAATTTTCCAATTAGTAATGCCCGGTTTAGATATGAAACCGTTGCTC
>JBEINS010000044.1:0-7617 GCA_040377985.1 Candidatus Planktophila sp.
CGATCTCCGCGTTTGAATGAAACGCTCTCTTTAGGATCGTGATTGATCAAAACAACTTGTAACTCTCCGCGATAACCAGCATCAACTGTGCCAGGAGCGTTAACCATGGTGACGCCATGTTTAATCGCAAGCCCAGAACGCGGATGAACTAACGCAACGTAACCATCGGGAAGGGCGATCGAAATTCCAGTTGGAACAAGCGCGCGCTCCCCCGGTGCAAGAACAACATCGATACGCGAGACGATATCTGCGCCGGCATCTCCACCTTTTGCGTAACGCGGCAGTGGCAGATCTGGATCTAGCCTTGTGACTAATACTTGAACGCCCATTATGGATTTATCTCAAATTCTGGATCTACAAAGGCGAGGATCTCAGGGGTCTTCGCAATATGTTCGAGATACTCTTTCGGAGCGTTCTCTAAAAAGTGTGACATTGGAACAATAACAAAGAGCGCTGCAGCCTTTACTGCGATTTCACCATTTGGGCCACCAAGTCGACCTTCTGCAGCGGTGTAAACCTTACGATTTACCTGTCCAGTAATTCTTGCTGTTATATGCAAAGTAGTTCCCATTGGAACCGGCTTTAAAAAATCTGTTTCTAAACGCGCGGTGACCGCCGGTGAGCGAATCAACCACATCAACTTTCCTAGCGCTTCATCAAATGCCAGCGATAACAGACCACCGTGCGCTAACCCTGGAGCGCCTTGGTGATTTTCGGTAACAATAAACTCAGCAGTTAAATCTGCACCAGCTCCTGCGTGTGCAACCAAATGTAAACCAGTTGGATGTAGTTCACCGCAACCGAAGCAATGTCCGAAGTGAGATGGAATCTTGGTCCCAATCTCGGGCGCCTTCGGATGGCGCTCTGGGATAACAGCACCTTCTGGAGCAGTAGTGCTAGCGATTCGACTCATAGCCTCACTTTACTTCATAGTCTTAACTTCATCTACGTTCCAAGATAAGAAAGGAGCTTAAAAGACTAAGATAAAGGTGTGATCTTCCGCGAAGTTCTAAGGCCGCCTATTTGGGTGCTGGCCTTTATATATTTTCTCTTTCTCTCCATAGTTCTCTCTGTATGGGCAGCGCTAGATAATCGAGCGACGTTGGTCACTTTTGTAATCTCAACACTCGCGCTGATCTGGATCGCGTTTTCCATGACTTCAGAGATAACTTTTGACGGAAAAGTTCTAAAGATCGATAAAGCAAATATTGAAGTTAACTATCTTGGAAAAGCCACAGTTCTAGATAAAACTGCGATGAGATTACTTCGTACCCGTGATGCTGATCCTGCTGCCTATCTGGCAATCAAATTTTGGGAGCCACGTGGGCTGCGAATCGAACTAAACGATTCAAGAGATAGGACGCCGTATTGGCTGGTAACGAGCAAACGCGGCGAAGAGATCGCCGCGCTGCTTAATCGTTAACCAATTAACTCAATTTAACTTAATTGCACTCTTTACAGACTGCTAGCTTAATTGCACTCTTTACAGACTGCCTTGGCGCCTTCGCCTTTAGCAAGTTGCGTAATGTGATGCACCAAAAAGCATCGTGAACAAGTAAATTCATCGGTCTGCTTTGGCACCACGCGTACTGCTAGCTCTTCGCCAGATAGATCTGCGCCAGGAAGTTCTAGATTCTCTGCCGCTTCTGCTTCATCGACATCAATCTGACCGGATTGAGCATCGACGCGTTGCGCCTTTAACTCCTCAAGCGATTCTTCATGTAACTCTTCATCGGTTTTTCTGGGGGTGTCATAATCGGTTGCCATTGCTCTCACCTACTTTCCAAACTAAATCGAAGCCCAATTACTGGCAATCGCCGCTGGAAATACCCAGCGGGCGCATAGTGGCGCATTACTGCCTGGTTTAACTAATTGAACCCTCGGCGTGTCGCAAATATTCCCGTCACATGAGTGCTGTCTGAGTAGTTACCGAACGATTTCTTCGATCTCTTTGGCTAATCCCCCATCAACGCGTGCATGCAGTGAGGTTCCTTCAGGCAAGTACTCTTCACGCAAAATTTCACCACGTTCGTGAATCGCGCTTACTAGATCGCCACGGTCATAAGGAATCACAGTATTGATTTCAATTTTCGGTCTAGGCAATGAACTTTCAATTGCGTGAATTAAGCCTTCAATTCCAAAACCAGTACGAACTGAGAAGGCATAGCTATTTGGTTCAGTACGCAGAATCTGCATAATCATCTCTGGGTCGGCGATATCTACTTTATTAATCGCAATAATCTCTGGAATCTCAGCGCCACCAATTTCGGTGATTACTTCACGCACTGCCCTGATTTGTTCAAACGGGTCAGAGTGTGAACCATCTACGACGTGAACAATTAAATCTGAACCAGATACTTCTTCTAGCGTTGATTTGAACGCATCGATTAGTTGATGTGGCAAGTGGCGAACAAAGCCAACTGTGTCCGACAGGGTATAGATGCGGCCATCTGAGGTATGTGATTGGCGAACCGTTGGATCAAGAGTTGCAAAGAGCGCGTTCTCAACTAAGACACCGGCATTGGTTAATTTGTTTAAGAGCGAAGATTTGCCAGCATTGGTATATCCAGCAATTGCAACAGATGGAATGTTATTGCGACGACGTTCCTGTCGCTTAGTGTCACGTGAAACTTTCATCTCAGCGATCTCGCGACGAAGCTTTGCCATCTTGTCGCGAATACGACGACGATCAGTTTCAATTTTAGTTTCACCCGGACCGCGACCACCGATACCAGCACCACCGGCTGCACGACCACCTACTTGGCGTGAGAGTGATTCACCCCAACCACGTAAACGTGGCAAAAGATAAGAAATCTGTGCCAGCTCTACTTGAGCCTTACCCTCTTTGCTTTTCGCATGTTGTGCGAAAATATCAAGAATCAAAGCGGTGCGATCAATTACCTTTACTTTAACCTTCTCTTCTAACTGCCGAAGTTGTGAAGGCGAAAGTTCGCCATCGCAAATGACAGTATCTGCCCCAGTTGCAACAACTACTTGTCGAAGCTCAACCACTTTTCCAGAACCAATATAGGTAGCAGGATCTGGTTTATCACGACGCTGAATTAAGCCTTCCATTACTTCAGAGCCCGCAGTTTCGGCGAGTGCTTTTAATTCAGCGAGGGAATTCTCAGCCATCGTCGAATTACCTTCAGTCCAGACGCCAACCAAAACAACTTTTTCTAACTGGAGCTCGCGATACTCAGCTTCAGAAATATCCTGTAGCTGGGTTGAAAAACCTTTAACACGACGGAGCGCATTACGTTCTACTAGATCAGGTTGAATACTTTCGGCGTAATCATCGCTATCAGCGCTATCGAATTCAGCTGCGACTCGCGCGCTTTCGGCAAGCAGGGCTTCAAAATCATCAAATTCGTCGCCTGGTTTACTCACAATTTAACAATAGAGCAATAGTGATCAAACTGCCTATTTTGTGGGATGGTGATCAAAAGAAGTGACTTATTATCCTAATCAGCTACTAAATATTTGCTGATGTCATGATCGGCAATTAAAACAGCTGGACCAATAAGCGTTGCGTTGCTGTGCCCGTCAATATCAACTTCCAAACGACCACCCGGAGGATTAACAATCCATCTAGCAGGTAGTTTCGCTTTGGTATGAAGAGTTGCAGCCAGTGCCACAGCGCATACGCCGGTACCGCAAGATCTAGTTTCACGGCTTCCGCGTTCAAAGACGCGCATCTTTACTTCGCGCTCACCGGTGATTTCAACAAACTCAACGTTCACGCCTTCAGGGTAGGCGTCCTTAGGACGAACAACGGGCGCATCAGCAAGTGCGCCAACTTCGCCTAGATCATCAACAAACACAACTGCGTGCGGATTGCCAACACTGATGTGATAACCGTTCCAAACTTTGCCATTTGTGGCAGCTGAAATCTCTTCATCTTCATCGGTTACTTGACCCATGTTTACTGAGATATCACCTTCGGCTGGAACTCGCAGATGCTTAACGCCATCCCTGGTATCAATGGCAAAAATACCGTCAGGTTGATGGCCGCGTTCAACTAAATACTTTGCCGTTACGCGAATGCCATTGCCACACATTTCAGCTAGCGAACCATCGGCGTTGCGGTAATCCATAAACCAACGCTCATTCTTCTGGCCGATTCGGATAAGACCATCGGCGCCTATTCCGGTCTCGCGATTGCAAATTGCAGCCGTCTGCGCAGTTGTAATGGATACCAAATTTTCGGGGTCAAAAACTAGAACGAAGTCATTTTCAGTGCCGTGGCCATAGGTTGCAATCATGATTTAACTATTCTATTTCCTGCAAGATTATTTCTAGTCGAGGCTGGATCGGAGAAATCCATTTAATTCGAGCATCTCCTGAGAACCAAGTTTCTTGGCGTCTGGCGTATTGCCTGGTTGCCCGCTTAGTTTCTTCAATCGCAGCATCAAGGGTGAGATCGCCTCTGCGCATAGCAATTACTTGGGCATAGCCAAGTGCTAATTGAGCCGTGCGTGCCGAAGTTATTCCGGCCGCAATACAGCGATCAACTTCTTCAACTAAGCCAGCTGCATACATTCGATCTACCCGATCACTGATTCGCTCACCGAGTGCGTCTCGATCCATGACTAAGCCAAACTGCCGAGCAGCTGGATAAAGTTCAGAATCTTTGCGAGGTAAGTTCGCAGTAAAAGGTTTGCCGGTGATTTCAATAACTTCAAGTGCTCGAACAATTCGACGAGTATTTGCGCGATCAATTGCTAGAGCTGCCGCCGGATCAAGTTTTTCTAGTCGCTCGAATAAAACATGTGCGCCGAGTTCTGCTACTTCGCGTTCTAGCGCTTCGCGCACAGCTGGGTTGGTATCAGGAAAATTCAGTTCATCTAAAATTGCCTTTATATAAAGCCCAGTTCCGCCCACAATTACCACTGATTTTCCACGACTCTGAATCTCGGAAATCTTCGCTCGTGCCTGACTTTGATACCAAGCCACATTGGCATCTTCAGTTACTTCAAGAACATCTAGCAGGTGATGCGGAATCCCCTGGCGCTCTTCGACACTTAACTTAGCTGTACCAATATCCATGCCTTTATAGAGTTGCATCGAGTCAGCATTGATTATCTCGGCGTCTATCTTTTGAGCTAACTCAATTGCGAGGTCACTTTTGCCCGTAGCAGTTGCCCCACAGATAACTATTAATTTCATGCGCGAATAACCGGGATACCTAACATAGTGCCCTTTACTTCGCGCTTAGCACGGCGTTCTACTTTGCCACCGGTACCAATTAAGTAATGCGATGAACTCTCAGTGATATCTACCGTAATTAAGTCACCTGGCAGCGGCTGCTCAACCATTGAGTTGAAGTGCACTAATCTGAAATCTTCACTGCGCCCGGTCATGCGATCGTTATCGCCATTGCGACGACCAGAAACTTCAGCGACTAGAACTTTCATCGTGCGACCGATTGCTTCGGAATTAACAGATGCGGAAATCGCTTCTTGGTGTGCATGTAAGCGGGTGTATCGCTCACCCACAACTTCAGCTGGTACTTGATTAGGCATTACGGCAGCCGGCGTTCCGGGGCGAATTGAATATTGATAGGTGTATGCGGCTGAGAATCGCGCTTGCGTTGCGAGATCTAGCGTGGCTTGGAAATCTTCTTCGGTCTCACCTGGAAAACCCACGATGATGTCAGTTGTTACTTGCGAATGCGGCATGGCTGTGCGAACACGATCGAGAATTCCTAAGTATCGATCAGTGCGATATGAACGGCGCATTTCCTGCAAAATTCGATTAGAACCTGATTGCAAAGGCATATGTAGATGTGGCATCACATTTGGTGTGTTGGCCATTGCCTCGATTACATCATCAGTGAAATCTCGTGGATGCGGTGACATGAAACGCACTCGCTCAAGCCCTGAGATCTTGCCGCACTCTTTAAGTAAGTTCGCAAACGCAGCACGATCACCAAAATCAACGCCGTAAGCATTTACATTCTGGCCTAGTAGCGTAATTTCGATAACGCCAGAATCAACTAAGGTATTTATCTCGCGCAAGATCTCACTTGCTGGGCGATCTTTTTCAATTCCGCGAAGGGTTGGCACAATGCAGAAGGTGCAAGTGTTATTACAGCCAACTGAAACAGATACCCACGCCGTAAAGTCACTAAAGCGTTTAGCTGGCAGAGTTGATGGGAAATGCTCTAGCGCTTCTAGGATTTCAATTTGCGACTCTTCTTCAATTCGCGCACGCTCAAGCAATACCGGCAGCGAGCCAACATTATGGGTTCCGAAAACCACATCGACGTAAGGTGCTTTTTTAAGGATTGTGGCTTGATCTTTTTGGGCTAAGCAGCCACCGACAGCAATCTGCATCGCTGGATTAAGTTTCTTAACTGGAGCCAAGAAACTTAGATTTCCGTAGAGCTTGTTATCGGCATTTTCACGAACTGCGCAGGTATTAAAAACTACTAAATCTGCTTGCTTGCCCTGCTCGACTGGCACATACCCATCGGCTTCAAGTAAACCGGCAATGCGTTCGGAGTCGTGCACGTTCATCTGGCAGCCGTAAGTCTCGACCAGATATGTGCGCGTCATGCCCCTAATCGTAATGGCAGCGGCAAAATCTCGGTATTTAGGCTCTTGCGATCAACAACCAGCACTTGATGGTTGTCTAAAACTGACCAATCATCATGGCCCCAACCAGTAGATGAGATAACTACGCCACTTTCATCGCTGCGATAGCGCAACTCGTAGTGAGAATCAACAGTCCATTCGCTTTGCTCGCCAACATTGAATTCGCAGGCCGCAATTAAATAATCCGGAGTCAATAGCATGCAGTTAATGCTGGAAAAATCGCAGTTGTCGCTGATCTTGGTAACAGCGCTACGGAGCCCATCAACTAAACCATGCTTTTTAATCTCGCTAAGAATCACATAGAAATAACGCTCACTATCCGTGCTGCCTTGAGCGCGATTAGCAAACTCTGGATCAATGAACGCTTCAACTGATGCTGCAGGACGAATCGTGCCGTTATGCATAAAACTGTAAGTGCCATCAACAAAGGGGTGGTTATTCTTGATATCAATGCTCAAACCTTTTGAAGCCAAGCGCAAGTGCAGCAGACCAGAATCAGCCGGACGATCCTTAACATCTACGAAAGTTGAACTGGCAACTGCGCGCTCTAAATCAACGGTGCGCGAAACTTCACCACTTTTATCAATTGAAGTTATGCCCCAACCATCTTTATGTTCATCAGACATGGCGACAAAGTTTTCAAAGCCTTCGCCCACGATTTCGGCAAAGGTCGTATCGGTGCTTGCGGCGTAACCTAATAGTCTGCACATAATCGCGAACTTTACCCGCTTTACTTGGTTTTAGTTAGCCGAATCGGTTCTTGGCCACGCGCAATTAAGCGTTCGAAGTGCTTCTCACGCTTTTCATTAAAGTTATCAGATTCGGTTGTAGCCCCCGCCAGGAAAGCACTTAGTTCGTCGCGAGCGGCTTGGCCATCACCTGATAGATCCTCGCGACCGAATACATTCCAGGCGCGCAGTACTGGCGCAATTACATCTTCTAAGTGTTGCTGCATGTCATAGATGCCAGCTAAAGCGATACCGACAGATTTACGGGCAAAACCTGGCATGCCCGCCCC